>JALYPI010000214.1 GCA_030856445.1 Bacteroidota bacterium | reverse complement strand
TACTTAGTTGGAATACTTTATGACCATAATTTTTTACGAGTTTTATTGAGTGGACTTTATGAATGCACTACGCTCAACATTGCATATAAGCAAGTGGCGGTCTTGGTGCTCTATTGCAAAGCCTGGATATGCAACAATAAACCGGACATAAAGTTAAGCTATGCAGCAATGCTTTGTTTATTTAGTTGATTTTCAAATTCATTAATTGTCATATAACCTAAAGCTGAGTGTCTTCTTCTTGTGTTATACCATGTTTCCATCCATTCAAATATAGATAATTGAGCCTCTTCTCCACAAGCATATTTCTTTGTATAAACCCATTCAACTTTAAGTGATTTAAAGAAACTTTCTGCTACTGCATTATCCCAACAGTTCCCCTTTCTACTCATGCTCCTTGTAACAAACTTATTCCCATTTAAAATGTTGGCAAATGCTGTACAGGCATACTGTATTCCACGGTCAGAATGAAAAATTAGAGTATCAGTTATAGGATATTTTTTTTTAGCCATGCGCCAAGCCTTTATACTGGTGTTTTGAGCACTCAAGTCTTTGCTCATGGCCCATCCTATAACTTTACGATCAAACAAATCAATGATTACGGTTAAATACAACCAGCCCTGGTTAGTTCTAACATAAGTAATGTCGGATACCCAAACCTGATTCTTTCTATCAACTGAAAAACTTCTGTTTAAAACATTATCTACAATTGGATATTTATGTTTAGAATCAGTAGTTGCAATGAACCGCTTTGAAGCCAGTGCCCTTAGCCCTGAAGCTTTCATTATTCTTGCTATCCGTGGCCTGGATGCAGAAACACCTGCTGCTTTTAATTCATGGCAAATACGCGGACTCCCATAACTCTTATTGCTCATGTGATAGACCTTATTAATCTTTGACAATAATTCTTCATTTTCCTGCCAGCGTTTTGAAGGGCTGCTTTTTAACCATTCATAATAACTGCTTTTACTTGTTTTAAAAACCTTACACATCTTCTCAACTGGAAATTGAACCCTATGATTACTTATAAATTGGTAAATTTCCTGTCGCTCACGGAGAAGATGCTTATCGCCTTTTTTAAGATATCCCTTTCCATTTTCATATCTTGTAATTCCTTTCGCAGCTGTGATAACTCCCTTTCCTCATCAGTCATCTTGGCTTTGCCCTGCCCTGGAAAACTATTTTTGTCATACTGGACAAACTCTCGCCTCCAGCGCCTCAATATATCGGCTGCTATTCCTAATTCTTCTGCAATTTCTTTAATATTGCCGCGGGCATTACTCAATGCAACCGCTTTTTCTTTAAAATCTCGATCGTAAATTCTTTTTGTTTTCATGTGGTTAAGATATAATTTAATTATTAATTATCATTCTTAACTTACCGTCCGGATAAAGATAGCAACTCCAGCCTGGAATTTCTATTAACTTTGCTGCTCACGGTTTTTGGTTCGGTGCTGCAATCGCCACCTGCTTATATGCAAAAAACGTTATATGATAGCGTATGGTTTTCGGAGAGACAGAATAGGCCGCAATCCTTTAGGCAGAAGCATTTAGCACCTTTTGTAAAACTCTCAAAAACAGAGCAACCAAACGCTTCGTGCTTTATCCTTTTTACCTCTCGCACAAAATTTAAAATTGCCAGCGCAGGAAATGGCACATTTACTTTTGCCCATACACACGAACCATCACACAATGCAAAAGGAAAAGAGCCATTTCCGCCTACCCACAAGTTTCTGCTTTGTATTTTAGATGATACAACTCATTATGAAATTTATTACTATTCTATTAATAAAGATTAAAATAAACATTAAGTTTGTTAATATAAGTCTTAGTTATAACGCATTTAAAATTTATGCTATGAAAAAAGGTTTACTGACATTGATTTTATTAGGTTTTGTAAAGCTTTTTGCCTTTGGACAAGACACTATATATTCAATTGCCTATAATTTTCCTCAACCTAATAGTAATTTTGAAGACCGAGACACTTCTAATTATTTTTATGTCGACACAAATCAACTGAATAACATTTGGCAAATAGGCAATCCTTCCAAATCATTCTTTGACATAGCTTATTCTGCACCACTCGCTTTATTAACAGACACAATAAATACTTATCCAGTTAATAATGTATCCTCTTTTGAATTAGTAATCCGTTCCGATGACGCAACCCATATTTCCTTTTGGCATAAAATTAATTCAGATACTCTGGCAGATGGGGGAATTGTTGAGATTTCTAGTGATGGTGGCGTCACTTGGACAAACATAGTCAATGCGCCTCAATTTACGTTAGAGAATTTTTATGAAAGTTCAAGTATTATTTCCAGCAACTCAAATAAACCTGGTTTTTCAGGAACGAAAGAATGGACAAAATCCCAAATTTTAGGTTATGCATTAAATTATGTAAGATTTCGATTTACATTCTCAAGTGACAATATAGAAACTAATAAAGATGGATGGATGTTTGATGATTTTGAGTTTAATTGTTTAGGAACAGGAATTGAATCAACTGTGCTAAGTAACAAAATAAGAGTTTTTCCCAATCCCAATTCTACATATTTAAATATAGAAACAGAAAATGAAACTATAATTAGTAGAATTAAAGTTTTTGATCTAAATGGCAGTTTATTATTTACCACAGAAAATTCATCAATTTTAACTTCTAGTTTAAATAATGGAATGTATATATTAGAGGTTGAAACTAATCAAGGAATAGTTCGAAGAAAAATAATAAAAAATGCGCCATAACACTGGATCCAGAAAAGTTGCAAATCAGCCCCACCTTCGGTATGAAGGAAATGTTCTGCGGCAGACTTTTATTCACTAGTCACAGAAGGGATTGGTGGCCTTTCTTGCCTTAATCATTCAGTAACTTTCTGCAATTTTAAAATACAGGGGCAGTCCTATGCTTCGCAATTTAATTTTTCTTCATGCATCCAAAAAATTGAAATACACAGCACACAAAACTGCACATTGGCTGCAATGTATTTAGAAAGCTAATTTTAATGATGAAAAAACAGAAAAACAAAATAAAAAAAGACTGCTTTCACAATTATAAGCAGCCTTTTTTTATTTGCAGTTAAGCTTAAAAAGCAAAGCTTATTAATGAATTATTGATGAACCAATTTTTTTACTTCAATATAATTCTCTCCATTTACTTTAATTATATAAACCCCTTTAGCATGGGCAGAAAGATCTATTTCAAACAAGGATTGTTCTGTATTAGGCTTATATTCATAGATAAGGTCCCCAATTAGGTTGAAGATTTTTATATTATGAATGTTTTTAGATTCGATAGTAAATTTGCCATTTGTAGGGTTTGGATAAAATTTAAAAACTGGAATATTAGCAATAGCAGTAGTTTCTTCCAAAAAAGCAGCAGGATTATTTGAAGTTTTTGCTTCATTGGAATTCTTTGATCTTCCTTTAGATTCAAAAATCCTCATTATTTCCTGAGGATCATTACTATTATTAATTCTATTTAATACAGTGGTTTGCTCTTGACAGTTAATTAAAGCTTCGGCAAAATCCTTTAATTCAAGAATTCCATCAATCAAATCCTGCTCTTTATTAATAATACAAATCCAACTATCAAGTTCTTCAAAATTGCTTGAATCTGAAATTATATAATTCCCATAAAAAATAGGTAATGCATCAGTTCTTTTATCTGCTAACACCAGTGATTTTGCTTTATCCATTTTCGCTGTATATTCAGCACTAATATCCGAATCAAGGATAGCTTTATTAATCCTAATATCCTCAATTGCTAAAAGACTTGCCATATATTGATTAGTTCCTGAACCTGTATTATTAATCAGTCCCTCTGAATAAGCTTTTCCTACAGCATAATGCATATAATTATAAGAAAGCTCTGTTACTTTTTTTGAAAGTGGAGTTGGTTGAGGAATGTTCGCAAATAATATATCTCTAAACTCATTTATCGCGTCAATGTAATCTTTACTTTCAAGTTTGTTTAATCCCCTTTCAAATTTTTTAAAAATTGAGTTAGGGCCTCCTTGGTTTGCTTCCGCCATTTCGTGCGGCTTATAAAAAGATTGGCGAGGCCTGGCAATTGCTGTACAT
>JALYPI010000207.1 GCA_030856445.1 Bacteroidota bacterium | reverse complement strand
GAACACCCATAAAAAATTTACCAGAAAGCATATCACTCATAAACTTTAAACTCTCAGAAACTGAACCGGAAGTTAAGGAAGGGCCCATAACAAAGGAAGGATTAATCACCACCAGTTTCCAGTCTGATTGTTTTTTAAAAATTTCCCAGGCTTCTTTTTCGGCCACAACCTTAGAGTAACTATACGGCTGATGTTTCAGGGTACTGGAATCATTAAATTGTTTCTCAGTAAATTCACTGAGTCCTTGCTGATGCATATCTATATTATCACCAAACACTGCAGCCACACTACTGGTTAAAACAATTTTTTTAACGGTGCCCGACTCACTGGCTGCTTTTAGTACATTTCGGGTGCCTAATAAGGCAGGATCAATGAGTTCTTTTTGCGCATCCTTAAATTTTAAGATAAAAGGGGAGGCCACATGAATTATAGCCTCTGCTCCTTTTGCCGCCTCGTTATACGATCCCTCTTTTAAAAGATCTGCCTCCCATAATTCAAGGGAGCCATGATTATTTTTAGCTATTTCAGATAAATGTTCAAAAGCAGCTTTTTTAGCCTTATTTCTCACTGTTAGCCTAACTGTATAGCCCTTTTCAAGAAGTTCTTTTACAATCCAGGAACCAATATAGCCAGTTCCCCCAGTAATTAATATGATGCTTTTCATAATGATTTTTTTTTGTTGAACAGTGGAAATTATCCCCAAATATACAATTAGAATAAGTTTACAGAAGGACTAATATCTATTTTCTCTTTTTTTGCTCTATGATATTTTAATAGTTTTAAGGGTATGTAATCATCTTGAAAAGATAGGGTAATATCTTTAAAAAAAACCATTTTTATAAAATAGCAACAAGTATACTTATAAGCCTCCTTTAATTTTTATAAATATTTTAGTTTAGAGGCGGATATTACTCAAAAAAATATTTACCTACAGCATAAAATATATTAAATTTGAAGACTATTGTATAAAAATATATAGACCGTAATTATTTAAAAATTTCAGCCCCTCAAATCAATAAAAAACCAGCTTCGCTAAAAAGCCATAATTGTAAGAAAACATTAACCTTAGATAAAATGAAAAACAAAACAATTATAATCCCTGCAGTTCTTTTAGTTATTTCCTTGGCAACATATACAACAGTAATTTCTAACGGAAGCGTAAGAACAGTGGATTTTCTTGCAATTGTTGGTATTGGAGCATTGGCAGGAGTATTATTAACCCAGGTTTTTACCAGGTCAAAAAAACAAAAGAGTTTATAATATTAAATGAGTTTTATTTGTACTGTTCTTTAAAGTCATGAACACCAATGCTGAATTCCACTGGTCTTTCATAATATGTAGAATGCGCAGATTTTTCGAGTAGCACAGGAGTTTGTTATTAATGGAAGTAGCTAACACTCAAAGACAGGACTTAATATGGAACCCATCTGGAACATCAACATTTAAAACAAACCCAAGCACAAATTGAATATCACACAAACAACAGAAAATATTCAAGCGGTGTACTACTTGTTCGGATTTATCAGGAAACACGAATGAATATAACTTGGCGTTCGATAAATCGGGATGTCCATTTAAGAAAAATATATACCTATGAAAAAACACACAAAAATCTTATTAATTATCCCCTTAGTTTTGACTGCAGGACTTATTTACATTTTCACTTATGTACCTTCTCTTTCAAAGCAACATGGAGTTGTTGAAGCTAAACTATATTTAGGAAATATCGATATGCAACCTTTAATAGTGGCTTTTGGGGGAGGCGATGGTGGTAATGATTGGGCTAGAAATTATTTGAAAGAAAAAAGAGACAGCTTAAACAAAAAAGGCTATGCAGTATTAGCTATAGGGTATTTCAATTCAAATGGCACACCAGAATATTTAGACCGAATCTCATTAAATGCAATTTCAGACACTATCATGAATATTGCAAAACATCCCAAAATAGATGAAACTAAAATCGCACTAATTGGAGGTTCTCGTGGAGGAGAGTTGGTTTTAAATTTGGCAAGTAGGTTTAGCCATTTTAATGCAGTTATTGTGATGTCCACTTCCAATGTTAGCTTTCCAGCTATTACCTGGTCGGCAAATACTTCTTCCTGGACTTATAATAACGAGGAGGTACCCTATGTGCCTGCTCCTTTAAAAACAATTTCTCCTGCATTGAAAGGAGATTTATTTACTGCTCACAGTATGATGCTCGAAGATGAAACAGCCGTAAAAAATGCAGAAATTAAAGTTGAAAATATAAATGGCCCTATACTGATTATGTCGGGCAAAAATGACGAACAGTGGCCTGCAACCCTTATGTCTAAAAGAATAATAGATAGATTAGATGAGAATAATTTTAAATACTATAAGGAACATGCTATACTTGATGGCGGACATATTGAGCCATTAAAACAATTTAATTTAGTATATGATTTTTTAGAAAAACATTTACCGGTGCAGTAAAGTCAGGCGATAACATTCAAAGCCAATAGAGCATGGCTTTTTGCCTACAAAAAAAATGTGGAAACAAAAATATTAATAATCCTAAGCAGTTCACGGAAGGCCAGCAACACGAAACTGCTGACACAAAAGCTATTTGCATCTATTGACTCAGAAACAATAGACCTTCTTGACTTTAAAATATCGCAATACGATTATCAGGGACACTACTCAGAGACAGACCAGTTTTTAGAAGTTATAGAAAAGGTTCTGCTATATGAAACAATAGTTTTTGCAACCCCAGTTTATTGGTATTCAATGAGTGGACTTCTAAAAGTGTTCTTCGACCGATTGACAGATATTGTAACAATCGAAAAACATATAGGTCGCAAATTAAAAGGCAAGAACATCTTTTTAGTTTCTATAGGGACTGACCTAAAATTACCTGAGGGTTTTGAGATACCTTTTCAATTAACCTCTGGGTATCTTGAGATGAATTTTATTGAAACTTATTATTGCTCAACAAAAAATTTACCAGACAACTTGGCTAATCAGAATAACTTTTTAAAAATCATTAAAAGTACAATTCGCTAACAGAGCAATAGTCTAGGTAATACGCACCTATGTTGAATATTAGGAAAGCACATTTTATTTAGGGAATGATAATTACAATTCCCTTTTCGTCTTTTTTTTAACAGTTTCTTCTAATAAGCCAACAATACAACCAATCAGTACTTTGGAAACCATAGCTGAATTTTGTTTCTTGCTCTTAGTCTTATTTGATCTGTTACATGGGCAGAAATAAGAGTAATTGTTGCTGCAAGCAAGGCAAGGTCATCCGTATAACCAATAACAGGCATAAAATCAGGAACAATATCTATAGGAGAAATAAAATAACCCAATGCCGCAGCAATTTTTAATTTAACAGAGGAAGGCGTGTTTTTTTCTGAAAGCGTGTAATATAAAAGCAAAAGGCAAGAAATCGCTTTATATCCAAGTATCCCAATCACTCTTTTTATCTTTTTATTAAAAGCTACTTCGGAATAATTTTTTTGATAATTTACATTTATTTCTTTCATAAAAAATTTAGTTAAATTTTAAGTTCAAAAGTCAATTAGTTAAAAAATGCAAGCGTGAACACACTGTTAACATTCATTTTAATTGATTATTACTTTTTTTGCAATTTTAATTTTATTGAACCATAAACTTCTCAGCGATAGTTCCAACTACTTCTGTTATCTAAATATTTTTCAGCTTAATTTTCTATTTTTAATTAAAACCAATTTAATGTATAAGGTAAACTAAGTTTGATTTTGGTGGATATAAAAGCAGGGTTAAAATACTTATCCTTCAAGCAGCTTAATTTTTCTTTAACTTTGCTGCTAGTTAGGTTGTTGAACATATGACTCAAAATCTAAAATCTAAAGAATAAAAATAACATGGAAAACACATCACTAAATGAACAAGGCGCAGCTTTAGTACCAGAAAGCCGTGATTATTCATTATACTCCACTTATTTTGTAACCCTTTGTTTGCAGGATAAATCACTTCTTTTCGGAGAGGTAGTAAAGGGTAAAATGCAACTGTCTGAAATAGGATCTTATGCTAAAAGATATTGGGAAGAAATAGCAGTCCGTAATCCTCATATTACTTTAGATGCTTTTGTAGTTATGCCCAATCATATACATGGAATCATATTAATCAATAAAAAGGGCAATCAAAAAGAAATCATGTCCACTATAGTAGGTTCTTATAAAGCGGTAGTAGAGAAATCTGCTAAAGTGGTATTGCGCAAATTTGCATGGCAATCAAAAATTCATGCTCAATTAATTAAAGATAAAAACTCTCATAATAATATTGCTGATTATATTGTAAGCAATCCATCAAAATGGAGGCAAGATAAATTTTATAAATCTTAAAATATTTTTTTGATTCAACAAGCTAATTTCTGTTTTCTCAACCTGCATATAATATGTTGGAATTTTATAATCTATGACTATTGATTAATAGAATTGTTTAAATATTTTCAAAAAATTCCTTAAAAAACTTTTTATGATCATACCCTTATTCCAATTACGCATACATCATCCACCTGCTCCAGGGTTCCTTTCCACTTCTCAAAGTTCGCACTTAATGCCTGTCCCTGTTCTTGCATAGATTTATTGTGAAGGGAAAGCAGCAACTTTTTAAAATTTCCTGATTTGAATTTCTTGCCGTGTTCCCCGCCAAATTGGTCTGCATAACCATCGGTGCTTAAATAAACTGTAGTTTGTGGCTTAAGTTTAATTGTATTAGAGGAGAACACCCTTTCTTTTTCCTGCTGTAGTCCCCCAATGGAAAACTTGTCCCCTTTTATTTCAGTCAGTTCATTGTTATTTATTAGATACAAAGGGTTGTTGGCTCCGGCAAACTCAATAGTGTTTTTATTTTTATCGAATATACATATCACCATATCCATTCCATCACGATTTGTTCCCTCTTCCTGATTGAAGGCTATTCGGATGTCTTTATTTAATTGTGATAAGATTTCACCGGCATTGAACATGTTTTTCTCGTTTACTATGTTGCTTAATGCTGATGTACCTACCATGCTCATAAATGCGCCAGGAACCCCATGTCCTGTACAATCTACTACTGCAAGAAAAATTTTACCGTCTTTTTCTGTGCTCCAGTAAAAATCACCGCTCACAATGTCGCAGGGTTTGTAGATAATGAAGTAATTATTACCAAAAGGTTCCTTAAACCTTTCCTCAAAAGGAAGCATAGCTTGCTGTATCTGTCTTGCGTAATGCAGGGAATCAGTAATGTTTTCATTTTTTTCTTCAATGATTGCTTTTTGTTCGCTCAGGAGCTGGTTGGCTTTTTGTTTGCTTCGGTAACTGCGGTAAACGACCCCGGCAAGCAAAAGCATGAGCATAAATCCCCCGATAAAGGCATTGCGTTGCATTTTTTGTTTGGCAAGTGTTTCAAGTGTAATTGCATCCTTTTTTCCCTGCTCAGCAAGTGTGGCGGCCTCTTTTTGGGCAAACTCATACTGCATTTGCTTTTGCACACTTGTCTTTTTAGTTTGTATATTATTAATGCTGTCCTTCATTTTGGTGTATAATTCGTGGAAGGCTAATGCCTGCCTGGTATTGTTCTTTTTTTTGTAAATGGTGTAAAGTGTTTGTGATGTATTACTGATGTTCTCAGGATATCCCAATTCATTGGCTAAGTCAAGGGATTTAAGGCAATACTCCTCTGCCATTTTTAAATTGTTTTGTTCTAGATGAATCCAGCCTATGGCATTAAGAGTAAAGGTAATTCCCCTTTTATAGCCCAATTCCTTCATGATATTTAAACTACTGTGGTAATGTTCAAGGGCTAAACTAAACAAGGAATCTGACTGGATTTTATTGTTTTCTTGAAACCCTACAGCCTGGTTTTTATAAACACCACCCAGGCTGTATAATGAACTGGCAATACCCATTTTATCATTAATCAGTTCTCTGATTTTCAGGCTTTTTTTAAAAAAATCCATAGCTTTTAGGTGCTGGTCCTTATCGCCATAAATCGAACCTATGTTATTGTTGGAAACACCTATCCCCGATGAATCATTTATATCTTCATAACACTTTAGGCTTTTGTAATAATATTCAAGTGCACTTTTTTTATTATCTAACGAATTGTAAATGGTTCCAAGGTTATTAAAAAGAGTAGCAATATCTGTTTTAAGCATTGTGTCGCCCGGATGCTCAAAGCTTATTTTCTGTTTTATTTTTAAACTCCTGTGCCAGTATTCCAAAGCCTGTGAAATATCACCACGATGATTCAAAAAATAAGCTAACCAATTAAAAGCTTCGGCCATGCCTGTTTTGTAATTTATTTTTTCTGAAATGCTCAGAGCGTTTTTACAAATAATTATGGATGTGTCAGCATCAGAAGAGTAATATTGCCCTATGAGTTCAAAAAGTGTATTTACTTTATTACTATCCTCTTTGGCTGTTTTAAGCTCTGTAATCAAAGAATCAGCTACAGGGTTTTGGGCAGTTACATCAGTCCTTAACAATATTGCAAAAGAGACATATGTGGCAAGTATTATTAAAAGCCTTGTCATATAGATTTATGATGAACAGGGTAGATGAATAATTTTTCAAACAATCCAAAGCTATTAAAAAAAAGCAAAAGGAATAAAATATGAGGCAAAGAAATTTTTTTTATGTAAACAGAGAGTTCGTATAGCGGAATACATATCTGTTTTGCCGGATTAATTGTGTTGTAAGATTTAATTAACGATAGTTAATTTCTTAAAATTGTTTTCATATCCATTAATTTATTTGGTTTATTTGAAGATATCCTCTCAGGACATCAGGTATGTTGATGATGTGGTAAATATAATTCTACTAAGGTTTAAAGAAAAGTTAATATTGATTTGTTCACCAGCTATGATAAAGCAAATTATATTTCATGTGTTGGTTCTGAAAACATATGATTTTTTTACTATTTTGGTTCTAACAAATTTTAAAACAAACAAATTATGGCAACAACAAACACTTATTTAAACTTTAATGGAAATTGTGAAGAAGCATTTAACTTTTACAAATCTGTATTCGGTGGTGAGTTTACATACATCGGCCGCTTTGCTGAAATGCCTGAAAGCGAAGAGTATAAATTGCCTGAAGCAGACAAAAACAAAATAATGCACATTTCATTACCAATTGGAACCTCAGTGCTAATGGGAAGCGACACTGTTCAGGAATGGGGACCATCCTTTGTTCAAGGAAACAATTTTTCAATTTCAATTAACGCAGACACCAAGGAAGAAGCAGACAAAATTTTCAGAACATTGTCAACAGATGGAAAGGTTACAATGCCAATGGATAATACTTTTTGGGGAGACTATTTCGGTATGTTAACCGACAAATTCGGTATAAACTGGATGGTGAGTTTCAACGAACAGAATCAATAAATAGAAAAGAAAAAAAATAGAGGAATTGGATATTGTTGGATTTAATGGAATGTTTGCTATAATAGCAAGTGCTTGTAAAATTTTTATTTATATTGCTAATAAAATATTCCAGATAAAGACATTTGTAAGCAGAAAACAGTTTTAGTTTATCAATAATTAATAGAATGAATCCAAAGGTTGATTTCTTTTTCAATAAGGCCACAAAATGGCAGGAAGAATACGGTAAATTGAGAACAGTAATTCTTGAGTGTGGTTTAACAGAAGAATTGAAGTGGGGAGTTCCTTGTTATAACTTTCAAAAAAACAACATAGTATTAATCCATGGATTTAAGGAATACTGTGCTCTTTTATTCCATAAAGGAGTATTATTAAAAGATGAAAACAACCTCTTAATCCAGCAGACAGAGAACGTTCAGGCTTCAAGACAAATTCGGTTCAAGAATCCAGAAGAAATAGTGGAAAAGGAACCTATTTTGAAAGCCTATATTTATGAAGCCATTGAAGTAGAAAAAGCAGGTTTGAAAGTAGATTTCAAAAAAACAGTTGAATATAATGTTCCTCAGGAGTTTCAAAAGAGATTGGAGGAGAATAAAAATCTAAAAATTGCTTTTGAAAATTTAACACCAGGACGACAAAGGGGATACATTCTTTATTTTTCACAAGCAAAACAATCAAAAACCCGTGAATCAAGGATTGAAAAATATTTGGAGATTATTCTCAATGGAAAAGGGTTAGACGATTGACAAACATGAATAAACAAATGAAATTTTCAGAAGGATTAAATTTGGCAAAACAGTCGCCATTAAAGTCCGAAATCAAGATAAAAACGGAAATAACACTCATCCAACAGGAATTAAGAACAAACAAAATTAACTTAAACAAAAATGAGAAATCAAACTTATTTCCTTCTTATTGTATTTTTAATGCTCGTTAAGTTAGACTCTTCTGCATTGACTAATTCATTTACTGTACAAGGCTCTGTTCAACAGGCCATACATAGTGCCAAGGAACTTGGACTTGATGTGGCCTCTGTAGCTGTAGTATCAGTAATAGGAGCTGTAAATGGAGTAAAACAAGTAGGAGGGGATACACTTAGTGCTACAAAAAATGCCATCACTGCTGCCCTGGATGCTTCTACGGATATTGGAACTGAAACACTTGATTCAGTAAAAGCCTCAATCCATGAAGGAGTTGAGGGTGCCAAAGAATTGATGGAGGAGATTAGGAGATAAGTTAAATCTTCTCTTCTCTTTTTACTGTAATCGCAGCTATACCTTCTGCAAGAGAATGGTATAGCTGCGATTGTTTTTTCTGTTCATTCAAATGAAAAACTATTAATAAATAGTCATAAATTCTAAAAGTAGCTTGAAGATACCAGACAAGAGATCAAAAATTTAAAATACAACTGGAAACCCTTGAACATAGCCAAGGAGGATTTATGTTGAACCCTTAATTATATTCCAATTGCCACTTTAGGCGATGCAAAAAAATGCTGTAGTCGTTGCTATTTAATGAACTTTACAGTATTTTTGTAAAAGATTTACTGACAGAAAAATTATGATAAGAATTATATACGGAGAAATTTGGAAAGAGGTAAAATTTGACTTTTCCTATACAAATGAAATAAAACTTGAAATTTCAAACTTTGGACGAGTTCGCAGGATTGTTTCCGAAACAGAGATGAAAATTTTAGAAGGGGCAATTAATCATGGTTACAAAAGTATAAAACTTAAATTTTTCACCCTTCGCCCACCAGCAACTCAAAAACGAATTGACATTATGAGAGGGCAAATCGCAGAATTGGTTAGGCAGACTGGTAAAATGAGAACTAGAAATAAAGTCAGGCGAGTAAAAGATAATTCATTTTATGAAACAGAGAAAAAAATCAATGAACAAACTTCATTACTCAACACTCTGAAAGAGAAGTACCAGAAAGCATACCGTATAAGTGAACTTAAACGTACAGTAAACAAAGCTTACTTAGTTCACCGTTTGGTAGCAGAATATTTTGTTGAAAGGCCATCAAAAGACCATAAACTTGTTGCCCACCTTGACCACAACAAACTGAACAATCAATACAAAAACATTCAGTGGATGACGAGAGAGGAAAACGTAGAACATCAAAAGAAAAGCCCAAAAGTTATTGCAGCAAAACAAGCAAAAAAATATAAAAAACGCAACGAAAACTCGAAAGTTTATAAATTAACGTCAACCAAAGTGATGTTAATAAAGAAAAAAATTAATCAAAATGTTCCTTTACGCACTCTCTCAAAAACTTTTAAAGTGACTGAAACACAGTTATTGAGAATTAAACGAGGCGAAAATTGGGCTGATATTCAACCTGCAAACTGAAGATAAATATCAGTTTTCATTAGGAACGTTTGAGGACACAAGGGAAGGCAGGATAAAAAACGCTTTAAGTGGGATTATTTTTTAAATGGCAAGAATAAACCTTCAAAAGAAAGAGATAAGCCTCTTAATAAAAGTCAGATACTAGCAATAAAAGAAAAAATGGAGATGCAGGATGAGAAGGAGCGTTCAAAAAAAATGCTAGCCTTAATTTTGAGTCTACTTATTTTCACAATTCTTTTTTTTGCAGTAAAATTTTTACTTAGGAAATTTTATCCTTCTCTTGGAGCCAATATTTTTGGCTGATTATTGGTAAAAATAATTGACCGGGTAAGACAGCTCATACACTTTACCTCAAGTGGAAAAATAGTTCCTGAAATCGAAAAAACGAAAATCCGCGAAATGATTTTCGAAAACTACAGAATCATAATATTTCTTAAATTTAGAAAGCAAATATCCTATTTCGATTATATTCTGAATTCAATTCAAAATAATTTTTTCCCTGAATTGCCTATTGCTGCTCCTTACAACAATTATAAATACACCTTTTAGGGAAGTTCTAATTTCAGCTAAATCATTTATTACAAAACCTTTTGCAAGCTCTTCCCCAAGCAGTGAGTAAATAGAGAAAGAATAGACATCCGCAGGTAGGTTAGCAAAGTTTAATTGAGTACAACTATTACAAGGATTAGGATATACAACAATTTTCTTCATGTCAGCTTTGATCTCTTCTGTGGAGGTAATTTCACAGACAGTATTATATTCCAAAGCACCTACATTAGTGGAATTAGAATCTCTGGGCCAGCCCAAATAATCATTATTTAAGAAGGCAAAAACAGGAGCTGTGTTTTTAATCCATTGTTGATTCTGCTGACATGGAACCAAATGTACGATCCGGTGATCCGGATAATATTGAAGGCAGGGCTGCAGCATATTATTGGAAAACAATTTTCCCGCATTTACCCGAATTTAAAAGGGGACGATATGAACAACCACCTAACCATTTACTCAACTATGGTTATGCAATTCTAAGGGCCGTTGTTGCAAGAGGGCTGGTAAGTTCCGGCTTACTTCCCACTTTTGGAATTCACCATCGAAACAAGTACAATGCTTATTGCCTGGCTGATGATATTATGGAACCCTACAGACCTTTTGTGGACAAAGTGGTATGTGAAATAATTGCAAATGGAGAAGATTATACATTATTAAGCACTTCTATAAAAAAACAACTGTTAAACATACCAGCAATGGATATTAAAATAGAGGGGGAGAAAAGCCCGCTAATGGTAGGTTTGCAAAGAACAACCGCATCTTTGGTTAAATGCTTTGAAGGTAGTTTAAGAAAAATTGTATATCCTGAATTTTAACTTAATTACATCTTAAAAGCCTTTTAAAGCGGACAAGAAATTAGTGTAAATTATAATGCGTTTAAACGAGTACCGAATTTTGTGGATATTAGTGTTTTTTGATCTGCCAACGGAAACCAAAAAGGAGCGGAAAGTTTATTCCCAGTTCCGAAAATTCCTATTGAAGGACGGCTTTACCATGTTCCAGTTCAGCATTTATATGCGCCATTGCAGCAGCAGGGAAAATGCAGATGTACATACTAAAAGAGTAAAAGGTTTGCTGCCCGAAAAAGGACATATCGGCATTCTCACCATTACCGATAAGCAATTTGGAATGATGGAGCTGTTCTTTGGAAAAAAAGAAGCCCAAAGGCCGGATACTCCTCAGCAGTTGGAATTGTTTTAAATTTTTTATAAAATTAAACCTTTCTCATTTAAAGCTTTAACCCGTAGTTAACAACTTTTATAGCTGGATTTTTTGTGATTTATAAAGAGAAAAGATTAATTTAGGCAAAAGAAAAAGGCGATCCTTTTGAGACCGCCTTAAATGTTGGAATTGTTTTCTTGAAAAAAAATAAATTATATTTATATATAAAATAAAAAAGCCCACAGCCGAACTGACGGGCAGGCTAATCTTGCCTAAGGAATAATCCTTATTGTGATAAGCTTTCGGCTATAAAGATAATAAAAATATAAAACAAAAAATTATGAAGCACATTTTAGGTATCGATATTGGAACAAATTCAATAGGTTGGGTATTAATACTGGAAAAAAAAATAATTGATAAAGGAGTTGTTATTTTTCCAATAGGAACAAATATTAAAAAGGGAATACAAGAAGAAACTAAAAATCATCAAAGGGGCACCTATAGAAGAACAAAAAGAAATTTATTTAGATATAAATTAAGAAGAAAGGATTTGAAAGCTAATCTATCAAAACTTTCAATGTTACCAGATTTTTTAAAACTTGATAATACAGAGGGTTATCAGGCAGTTGAATTATATAAATTAAGAGCGGAAGCTTTAAATCAACAAATTCCTTTAGAAGAAATTGGCCGAATATGTTTATTAATTAATAAACACAGGGGATTTAAAAGCAATAGCAAAATATTGTCAGAAATAAGTGACAATGAAACATCATCTGATGAAAAAAAAGAGGAAGGAAAAGTTAATGATGGCATCAAAGAATTAGAAACCTTTATTGTAAATAGTAATTCGAAAACTATTGGTGAATATTTCTATAAAATGTATGAAAAATCAAATCAATTATTTAAAGAAGGAAAATGGCATAATATAAATGAACCTTATGATCAAAGGGCTGAAGATGAAGATGGTAATTTTGTCTTACACAATAATAGGGGCATAAGAAGAGAAAATGGCAGGTATGTATCTCGAAAAATGTATGAGATTGAATTTGATTTAATCTGGCAAAAGCAAAAAGAATTTTATCCTGAACTAACCGGAAGCAAAAAGGAATATGATGAAATAAATAAACTACCAATTGATAAAAAAAGAATTGCTCTAAAGGCATTTAAGCAAACTGCTTACTGGCAAATAAAGCATCGGACAATATTTTATCAAAGAGTTTTAAAATCACAGAAAAAATTTATCGGGAAATGTCAGTTTGAACAAAATAAACGAACTGCCCCCATTAGTTCAATTTTGTTTCAGGAGTTTCGTATTTGGAAACAATTAGCTGATGTCAGATATAGTGATGAAGCAAGGGGTATTTACAATGCACCTTTACCTGAAGAATGGAAAGAAAAAATTGTCGCTTATCTGGAAATACA
Organism: Bacteroidota bacterium; assembly: GCA_030856445.1. Lineage (GTDB taxonomy): Bacteria > Bacteroidota > Bacteroidia > JACCXN01 > JACCXN01 > JACCXN01. The sequence continues at coordinate 4,339 of JALYPI010000207.1, read as the reverse complement.
CCCTACATTAAGTTTACGACAAACAAAAAACTTTAAGGACAAGGCTAGAAAGGATGATGTGATGGATGTATTGGGAATAACTGACAAAAAAGCCATCCAATTTAATTTTGACAATGAAGATGATGATAAAGTTTTTCACGGAAATAAAACTTTATTTGCAATCTACAATGCCTGTGGAAACGAAAAATACAATTTATTAAAAAATGAAAATAAATTAGAAAAACTCTGGCATATCTTATATATGGCAAAGGATGATGAATGGCTGAAGGACAATTTAATATTCAATTGGGCCTTCAAGGAAGATACCGCAAATAATTTAGTAGAAATGGGATTGGAAGAAGGGTTTGCCAATTATTCTTCTAAAGTTTTAAAGAAGATCTTGCCTTTTATGAAAGAAGGCAAAGACGAATTTGATGCTCTTGTTTTGGCAAATTATGAAAAAGCACCTGATGAAGTAAAAGAAGAAATAAAACTCAAGGAAAAAATATCTATTTTAAAAAATAACGAGCTTAGAAATCCAGTAGTAGAAAAAGCAGTAAATCAAATAATAAAAACTGTGAATTCCATTCTTGCTTTCAAAGAATTTAAAATCGATCAAGATCAATTAGAAATTAATATTGAAAGCACGAGAGAATTCAAAAAGCCTAAAAAAGAAAGGGAAAAGATAAGGCGTGGAAATAATGATGTAGAGAAAAATAGGATTGCCTATGCTAATTTTTTAAATGAAAAAAGAAAAGAAGGAAAACTATCTTTTAAAAGAGAAATTCAAAAAAATGACTCCATCATTAACAAATTTGAATTATGGTTAGAAATGGGATATGATAAAAATGATCCTTTATTTCAAAATATAAATATTCCCAAGGAAAAACATAGATTATGGTTAGAATGTAATCGTGTTTGTCCATATAGTGGAGAAATAATAAATCTTACAACTTTGTTCAGTCCTGAAACTGAAATTGAACATATTATCCCTTATAGTAAAAGTTTGGATGATAGCTTTGCCAACAAAACAATAACATTTTCCCATATAAATAAAGAGAAGGGAAATGATATTCCCATTGATTATTTTAAAAAGAAAAGAACGCAAGCAGATTTTAATGCATTTAAACAGAGAATTAAAACCTTCAGTAATTTCAGTAAAGAGAAAATTGAAAAACGATTTTTACTTGAAAAAGTAGAATATGATTTCACAAATGCACAATATCCCAATACATCTTACATAGCAAAATATACCCGTAAAAAAATGCTTGAAGTGTGCAGAGATGTTTTATTTACAAATGGTGCAGCTACTTTCGATTTACGAAAAAATGACTGGCAGCTTGGAAACCTTCTTGATAAAATAAGATTTGAGGAAGAAACAAATATTGATATAGATTTTCATCTTGGTAACTTTAAATTATATAAAAAAGATTTTGCGGAGTGGCGTAAAAAGAAATATAATTCAACCGATTTACCTCAATTAAAATGGAGTGATATAACTGCTGATACCACTAAAGAATATGAGGATAAAACTTCTAATCCTTTATTTTATACCTGGGAAATTGTACAAAAATTTAATGAATATAGAGGGACTAAAGGAAAAAAAGACAGAAGTGATCATCGTCATCATTTATTAGATGCAATTATTACTGCGTGTTGCAGCAGAAAAATCATTCAAACGTTGAGTACTTTAAATGCACAACGTGAAACTGAAGGAATGCCAATGTATGATGATAGAGGCTTCCTTACTCGTGATAGAATTGAGTGCCCTTTAGATTATGATGAAATAAAATCTGCATTAAAAAGTGTATTGATATTTCACCAATCGGAGAAACGATTAATCACCTCTCGCATTAATAAAATCAAAAAGAAAAAATCAGAGGATGATAATAGTAATTTTATAAAACAGAAAACTTTTGCAGTAAGAGGTTCGTTATTTGGAGATAATTTTTACGGAAAACTTAAAAATCCCCGTCATCAAGGCTTCGAGAAAGATCTTGTCTTCGTAAAAAAGGAAGAGCTGACTGGAGAAAAATTTAAGGATGAAAAAGCATTAGAAAAAATAGTTGATAAAAATGTTCAGGAAATTCTAAGGCAAAGATTGAACAAACCCATTTATGGAGGTAATGGTGAAAAAGCCTTTAGCCCGGAGGCAATAAAGAACGACCCTATATATTTATACAGTTTAAAGAAATACCCAAATGGACTTACTGAAATTCCATTGAGTAAAAAAGATAATCCATTGCCTGTAATTAAAAAAGTGCGGGTAGCTAATAAAAATTCAAGAAACCTTATTCAGCTTATAGCAAAAGATGAATACAATTTTATTGTGAATGAAAATCGTTATGCTGAAACAGATGGGAATTATGTAATGGCACTTTATGAGAAAAAACAATACGATAAAAAAGGTATAGAAAAGAAACCTCTTAGGGATTTTGAAATAGTTTCTTTTTATGAAGCAACCAATAGACGCAGAAAAGGTGAACAATTATTTCCGGATGAAAAAAATGAAATAGAATTAATGAAAAATTGCCCTTATTTAAAAGCAGGAGATATGGTTGTAATGTTTGAAGAAAATGAGGAAGAAATAAATTGGAATGATATTGATGATTTAAAAAAGAGGTTATATAAAGTAGTAGGAATGTCCTCTGAAGAAAAATATGGAATATTAAGTTTTATTAAGCATGATAAAAGTAGCCAAAATGCTTCTTATGGAAAAGCAGCTTATCATTATGGAGATAATCAATTTTCATTTTCAAATAGGCATACTCAACTAAATGCTGTGAAAGTAAATATTAACTATTTAGGCAAAATTATTGAAGTAGGGGAATCCAAAATACCTTATCCTGCTCAAACTGTTAAACAAACTCTTGCAGGAGAAAAACGGATAACTTTATCTTTTCCAATAGACATTGCAGAAAGATTCAACCAATCTTATAATGCTTTTTCAGAAGAAGATAAAAAAACAATTAATTTAGAATTCAATAAAAGCTTTGATAAAGCACCTTTGTCAGCAGGATTAAGAAAAGATATAGAGGATTTTATCAGAAACAATGTTAAATTTTTGGTCAAACAAGAAATCGTTTAATGTCAAAGAAGAAACAGCCTAAAATTACTAAAGCAAAGGAGCCGGAAATAAGATACAAAGCTACTATACCTTCTGATGACTTTATAGCTCAGCTTTCCCCTGTTCTGTTTTGGGATACTGACATAAGCCAGATTGACCCTAAAAAGCACGCATCTTATATCATTGAACGTGTTGCAAGCCTTGGGACTTTATTTGAATGGGAGCAAATACTTTCCCACTATGGAGAAATAGAGGTAAAAGAAACGGTATGTCGACTCAGGACTCTTGATCCCAAAACTTTAAATTTTCTTTCATTTTTTTTCAACATTCCTAAGGAACAATTCAGATGTTATACCAATCAGCAGTCTTTCCCGACACATTATCCTTACTAAATGGGCTAATGTCTATTGATGAACTGGCCAGTTTTAATCTTGCCGGAGGCACTGCTCTTGCCTTGCAAATAGGTCACCGTCATTCTTTTGACCTTGATTTTTTTGGAAGCTCCGCTCTTACTATTGAAAATGTCTTATTAATATTGAAGAATAAATATAGTAGCCGAGAAATTCACCGGACAAAAAATATTCTGATAACAGACATTGCCGGTGTAAAAGTAGATTTTGTAAAATATAACTATCCCTTAATTGGAGAAGTTATAAATGAAAAAGGCATAAGATTGCTTTCAATTGAAGATATAGGAGCAATGAAACTGGATGCCATAAAAGGAAGGGGAAAAAAAAGAGATTTTTATGACTTATATTTTTTGCTTCAAAAATTTGAACTATCCTATTTATTTGAACTTCACCTGAAAAAATATCAGGAGGATACAAAATTATTAATTATAAAAAGTATGATTTATTTTGATGATGCTGAAGATGATGCTCCAGTTCAATTATTAAAATCCAAAGTAAGCTGGCAGGAAGTAAAAAAATTTATTCTTGAAAAAGTAAAATTGTTCCAAAAAGGTAAGCCCTGATGCAATAAACCCAAAAATGAAATTTTAAAAAGCCCCGTATTTACCCCGGGGCTTTAAATTTTGTTACAGTTTTTTTATTCTATTTTCGAATGCAAGTTGCTGTTTTTCAATGAATAAGTTACAGGTATGCTGTAACAAATATCATCAAAGAACAAATCGAAAGCAAATCACAACAGGCTTTGGATCCTTTCTTTTTCCGCTTTGCTGTAACAAATATCATCAAAGAACAAATCGAAAGCAAATCACAACTACGAAGTCCAACTCTTACAGCCTCACGAAGCTGTAACAAATATCATCAAAGAACAAATCGAAAGCAAATC
>JALYPI010000084.1 GCA_030856445.1 Bacteroidota bacterium | reverse complement strand
TTTCATATGTATATAATTTGTTTTTTAATTGTCATATGGAATACGCCATGTTATATTCATTAGTGTTTGTGCACGGTTGCTGCATGGCTATTTCATATGTATATAATTTGTTTTTTAAAGGTCATATAGAATAGCCATGTTATATTCATTAGCGTGTGTGAAAGGTTCGTGCATGGCTATTTCATATGTATATAATTGTTTTTTTAATGTCGTCCCGATTAATCGGGGCGACATATTTTATTCATTAGCGTTTACCGATAAATCGGAACAGTGAACGGTTCGCACATGGCTATTTCATACATTGCTTATGTTGGTGAAATTTAAAGAGTCAACAAAGATAAAAGCTTTCCAAACACTTAATTGTATTTTAATATTTTTGTAAAATTAATTTCTAGTACAACATATACTATTTAAATGATTGTCTTGTCTTTTGAGTGCTTAAATTCCGGTTTTACTGTTTTTACGCTTATTACAGAAAAAATCATATAGTACATTATGATAAATAAAGCCTTAAAAAATCAGTTTGACGAATTTTAGTTTAGAAAAAAGATTATAAGTCTATATTTGAACTGTAAAATTAAGTGGAGATTAATTAAACTAAAAAAAATAAGCTTGTTTTTAAACAAAAATCCTTTAATGATCCAGTTGAAAATTAATTTTTATTCGTAATCTTGCACTGTTTTTATTTTTCTTATTTATTAACTATTTTTAGAACTTTGAATCACCTGAATTGTCAGGAAAAGCTAAAACTATAAAAACTTAAAAAATGCCTGTTATAATATTTTTCATTGCCCATTGGTATCTATCCTTATTTACTCAAACATTCTTTCATCATCGTTATTCTGCCCATAAAGCTTTTACAATGTCTCCTTTTATGGAAAAAGTGTTTTTTGTTTTGAGTTTAATTTTTCAAGGTTCTTCTTATTTAAGTCCAAGAGCTTATGGTATAATGCACAGAATGCACCATGCTTATGCTGATACTGAAAAAGACCCTCATTCTCCATTGTTTTCAAAAAATGTTTTTGAAATGATGTGGAAAACAAAGAAAGTTTACCATGATATTTTTTATGACAGAATTCAATTTGAAAAACCATTTACAGATAAAGTACCTAACTGGCCTGCTTTTGATAAATTTGCCGATTTTTGGCCAGTAAGATTATTCTGGGTTGCTTTTTACATCGCTTTTTATGTAGCATTTGATGCTTCATGGTGGATGTATCTTACTTTACTTCCCATTCAGTTTGTAATGGGGCCATTTCATGGAGCTATAATCAACTGGTTTGCACACAAAATTGGATATGTAAGTTATAAAGTTAGAAACACCTCTACAAATCTTTTGTTTTTCGACTTTTTAATGCTGGGAGAAAGCTATCATAACAATCATCATAAATATCCAAGAAGAGTTAATTTTGGAATAAAATGGCATGAATTAGATCCTATTTATCCTTTTATTCTTTTATTTGATTTAGTGGGTATAATTAAAATCGAGAAGCAAGTTCCAATCTCTAAACTACCTATAACCGAATCAGAAAAAGCAGCTCAGCTAGATCCTGCTTATACAGAACCTTTCTAAATGAAAAAATATGTAATTGCCGTACATGGGGGAGCTGGAACTATTACCAAAGCAAAAATGAGCCCTGAAAATGAACAGGCTCATATTATTGGAATAGAAGAAGCGCTTACTTTCGGTGATGAAATATTAAAAAGTGGTGGAACAGCTATGGATGCTGTTGAAGCTGCTGTTAAAAGTCTTGAAGATAATCCACTTTTTAATGCAGGGCGTGGAGCTGTTTTTACCCATGAAGGGAAAAATGAGCTTGATGCATCCATCATGGATGGTAAAACCTTAATGGCTGGAGCTGTTTCAGGAGTTACAAACATCAAAAACCCAGTTGCTCTTGCAAGATTAATAATGGAAAATACACCTCATGTATTATTATGTGGTTCGGGCGCTGAAGATTTCGCAAGAAAAATGAATGTTGTTTTTATGCCTGATGCCTATTTTTTTACTCAGCACAGGTTCGACCAATATCTTGCCGTTTATAAAACAGACCAGGTTCAATTAGATCATACTGAAGGAACTACGGATTTGCCAAATCCATATATAGGAACTGCTGGTGCTGTTGCTCTTGATATGGATGGCAATATAGCTGCCGCAACGTCCACAGGGGGCATGACTAACAAAAAATTCGGTAGAGCAGGGGATAGCCCCCTTATCGGAGCTGGCACCTTTGCAAATAATGCTACATGTGCTATATCCTGTACAGGACATGGTGAATATTTTATTCGATCTGTTGTTGCTTATGATGTTTCTTGTCTTATGGAATATAAGGGAATGAATTTAGAAGCTGCAAGTAATTATGTAGTTAATAATAAATTAAAATTAATCGGTGGGGAAGGTGGTTTAATTGCAGTTGATGCCAGAGGTAATGTTGCGCTTCCATTTAACTCTGAGGGCATGTACAGGGGTTATAAGCGTAATGATGAGGATTTCGTAATTGGAATTTATAAGGAATAGCCTAAGCAGGCTTATATTAGCCATTTTTGTTTTCACCATCCTTTTTTCTCTTCTCCGAAGCTGTTGGTCCTAATAATTCAGCATGAAATTTTCGTTGGGTAAGATCATAATGATTTCCCCTAGCCATTACATGAACAATCAGGTTTTCTATTGAAAGCGGACTTCCATCTCTTATATCTGCAATATTTGTATGCATCATTTCATAACCATCAACAATTATAACAAGGCCTGAGCCTATTGCTTCTAATTTATTTCCATCTGTAATTAACACTCCTGTATCATCAGCAAGTCCAACTCCTATACAATCAGGGTATGTGGCAACTGCCTGTGCGAGCCTTCCTATTCTTCCTCTGGTGACAAAATGCGTATCAATAATTACTTTTTCAATGAAATTGAGTCCATTGGTTATTCGTATTTCACCCTTTAATAAAGCATCAGAACTTGATCCTCCATAAATCATATTATCTGACATTGCCATTGCACCAGCACTTGTTCCTGCAATTACAAATCCAGGTTCTTCATTATACCTTTGCTTTAGAATGCCCAATATTTCTGAATCAGTAAAAAATGCGCTTAATCGTGCTTGATTTCCACCAGTAAATAATACCCCGTCTGCATTTTTTATCCTTTCAATAAATTCGGGTGTTTTAGCCTCTTCTGGATTGGTAATATGCATGGCCTCTACATTAGAACATCCAAGTTTAGAAAATGCACTGATATATATTTCTCCTACTTCATATGGAATTTGTGAGGCTGAAGTAATAACCTCTATTCTAGGGTTCTCCTTATGTAACTCATGTTTAAATTTTCCTAGGATCTGTAGGTTGAAAAAATTAATGTTATTACGTTGCACAAAATCAGGCTCCTGCTCTGAACCCTTGTCCTCATTTCCTCCTATTGATATTAATTTCCCTTTTGGAATAAGCATTGTCTTTTCTATTTTTTGCTTATGTAATATACATAAATTTTCTTTCTTTTTTTTGTTTTTTTTTCAGAAAAAACGCTGAATAAAAATAAACTGTTTTGCCTCAGTTATTTAAAAAATAATTCTTGTAAAAGTTCAAAACATCATGTAATTTAAAGTATAGAAATAAAGAAATCATAATTGATTAGTGCAAATAAAAATTAACAAAATAAAACGAAATAGCAAAATGAAGATTCTTGGAATAAATGTAATGCGCGGACCAAACTACTGGTCAATTTTCAGACATAAGCTTATAGTTATGAAGCTGGACATTGAAGAAATGGAAAATCACCCAACCAGCAATATTAAAGGTTTTTCTGAAAGACTTGAAAAAATGTTTCCTACAATGTATGAACATCATTGTTCAGAAAATAAGGAAGGTGGTTTTTTCTTAAGAGTTAAAGAAGGAACCTGGATGGGGCATGTTATCGAACACATTGCACTGGAAATTCAAAAACTTGCCGGAATGGATGTAATGTTCGGAAGAACTAGAAATACCGGAGAGAAAGGCATTTATTATGTGATCTTTTCATATATGGAAGAAGAGGTTGGGATTTTTGCAGCCAAATCAGCTGTTAAAATAGCTCAGGCCTTAATTGATGGGGAGGATTATGACATTGAATCAGACTTGCAGGAAATGAGAGAGATCCGTGAGGAGGAAAGATTAGGACCAAGTACAGGTTCAATTGTTGAAGAAGCCAATAGTAGAGGAATTCCTTCCATGCGAATTAACAGGAACTCTTTGGTAATGCTAGGGTATGGAATTAATCAAAAACGAGTACAAGCCACAATTACCAGCTCAACAAGTAATATTGCAGTTGATCTGGCCTGCAATAAAGAGGAAACTAAATACTTGCTTGAAAAGGCAAATATTCCCACTCCCAAAGGCAGAATTATTTCTAGAGAACAATCATTAGCAGCAGCCATAGATTCTCTTGGTTTCCCATTGGTAATAAAACCAATTAATGGAAATCATGGAAAAGGTGCTACTATTAATATTAAAACGGAAAAAGAAGCCATAGATGCTCTTAATGCAGCCCAGAAATATTCAAAGTCAGTGATAGTGGAGAAATTTATTCAGGGGTCTGATTTTAGACTATTGGTTGTTAATTACAAATTAGTAGCTGCTGCTAAAAGAACTCCAGCCCATATTGTAGGCGATGGTAAATCCACTATTCAAACTTTAATAAATATTATAAACAGCGATCCAAGAAGAGGCTATGGTCATGAGAAAAATCTAACTGCAATTAGGGTAGATGATATGACTTTAAATATTCTTAAAGAAAATGATTTCACATTAGATTCTATTTTAGCTCAGGGAGAAACTCTTTATCTTAAATCTACTGCTAATTTGAGTACAGGAGGTACTGCAACAGATGTAACAGACTTAGTTCATCCTTCTAATGTTTTTTTAGCAGAACGCATAGCACGTATTATTGATTTGGATGTTTGTGGGATTGATATTATGGCTGCTGATCTTACAGTTTCTCTTGAAGAAAGCGGAGGAGTTGTACTTGAGGTAAATGCAGCGCCAGGTTTTAGAATGCATATTTGCCCCACCTCAGGATTGCCTCGCAATGTTGCAGCCCCGGTTATTGATATGCTATTTCCCCCTGGCACTAATTCTACGATACCTATAATTGCTGTAACCGGAACTAATGGTAAAACTACCACAACGCGTTTAATTGCACATATGTTAAAAGTAGCCGGTTATAAAGTAGGTTATACAACTTCAGAAGGTATTTATATTCAAAATCAGCTTTTAGAAGAAGGCGATTGTACCGGGCCTCAAAGTGCTGAATTTGTTTTAAAAGATCCCACTGTTGATTTTGCTGTTCTTGAATGTGCAAGAGGTGGTATTTTACGCTCCGGGCTTGGTTTTTCAAAATGTGATGTAGGGATTGTTACAAATGTTGCAGAAGATCATATTGGAGATAAATTTATTGAAAACCTTGAAGATTTAGCGGCAGTTAAAGCTGTAGTTGTAGAAAGTGTCTCCCCTGAGGGTTTTGCAATTTTAAACGCTGATGATGATCTTGTTTATAACATGCATCAAAATCTGGATTGTCAGATAGCTTATTTCAGTATAAATGAGGACAATCCAAGGATCAAAAAGCATTGTGAAAGAGGCGGTATAGCAGCTTTTATTGAAAATGGGTATGTAACTATTGGTAAGGGAACATGGAAAATAAGGATTGATAAAATAATTAATATTCCTTTGACATTTTCAGGAAAGGCAATGTTTATGCTGGAAAATATTCTTCCTGCTGTACTTGCTGCTTTTGTGCGCGATTTTAAAGTTGAAGATATTAAAGTAGCTTTAAACACTTTTATACCCTCTCCAGCACAAATCCCTGGAAAAATGAATCATTTTCAATTTAGAAACTTTATTGTAATGGTTGATTCGGCACACAATTCTTCAGGTTTAGCAGCAATAGGAAAATACCTGGAAATGGTACCTGAAAATCCAAAAATCGGAGTCATGGGCATACCTTATAACAGAAGGAAAGAAGATATTATTCATATGGGACGAATTGCAGCTCAATTATTTGATGAGATTATTATAAAAGATTCTCAGAAGGCAGAGAAAGGCAACGAACAAACTGATTGGTTGATAAAAGGGATTATGCAGGAAAAGCCAGAAATGGAACTCAGCCGTACAGCTAATGAAGAACAGGCTATTAATCAAGCTGTAGAAAATGCACCAATAGGATCTTTTATTGTAATTTGTAGTGATAGACCTCAAGCAACCACAGAAATCATTAAAAAATACAAAGAGGAGGAAGATCAGTTCTTGCTTATGAAGCAGGAATTTGATTTGCAATATTAATTGCTAAAGCTCAACAAAGAAAAAAGCCATGGTACTTTTCCATGGCTTTTTTCTTTGATTTTAAAATGTAATACCATTTAAGAATTCATCTTAATCCTTAAAGCTTTAATATTTTCATCCTCCAGATATTCATCATAAGATACACGTTTATCAATTATGCCTTTTGGAGTTAACTCAATAATTCGATTCGCAACTGTTTGTATTAATTCATGATCATGGGAAGTAAACAAAGCAATGTGTTTCCAATCCTTTAATGCATTGTTTATAGAGGTAATAGATTCCAGATCAAGATGATTTGTAGGTTCATCCAGGATAAGACAATTAGCATTAGTAAGCATCATTCGAGATAGCATACAACGTACTTTCTCACCTCCTGAGAGTACAGTTGATTTTTTTAGTGTTTCTTCACCTGAAAACAACATTTTTCCAAGGAAACCACGTATATAAGTTTCTTCCTTGTCTTTTGAATACTCCCTTAACCAATCAATTAGATTTACATCTTTTTCATGAAAAAATTCATGATTTTCATTTGGAAGATAAGAGGTTGTAATTGTACTGCCCCAATTGAATTCTCCCTTAGTGGCTTTTTCCTGTCCTAATAATATTTTAAAAAAGGAAGTAATAGCCAAATGATCCTTAGCCAGAAAAGCTACTTTATCTCCTTTGGTTAAAGTAAAATTAATGTCTGAAAAGTAAACAGTCCCATCATTCGAAGTTTTAGCTAATTTTTCCACAGAGAGAATCTGATCTCCACAGTCTCTGTCTGGTTTGAAAACAATTCCAGGGTATTTACGGTTGGAAGCTTGTATTTCATCAACAACAAGTTTTTCCAATAATTTTTTACGGCTGGTAGCTTGTTTTGACTTTGAGGCATTGGCACTGAATCGTTCAATAAAATCCTGTAATTCCTTTCGTTTGTCCTCCACTTTTTTATTCTGGTCAGAACGCTGACGCAAAGCTAACTGACTTGATTCATACCAGAAGGAATAATTTCCTGTATAAAGCTGTATTTTTCCAAAATCAATATCTGCAACGTGAGTACAAACTGCATCAAGAAAGTGACGATCATGCGATACAACTATTACCGTGTTTTGAAAATCGGCAAGAAAGTTTTCCAACCATGCAATGGTTTCCACATCCAGATCATTGGTAGGCTCATCAAGCAAAAGGATTTCAGGGTTTCCAAACAAAGCCTGGGCTAGTAAAACTCTTACTTTTTCCTTTCCATTTAATTCACTCATTTTTTTGCCATGCAATTCTTCTTTCACACCCAAATCACTAAGCATATTGGCAGCATCGCTCTCGGCATTCCATCCATCCATTTCTACAAATAAAGTTTCCAATTCAGCAGCTTTAATTCCATCTGCTTCACTAAAATCAGGTTTTGCATAAACGGCATCTTTTTCCTGCATTATTTGATAAATCTTTTTGTTTCCCATAATTACTGTTTCAAGTACAGGGTAATTATCGAATTCAAAGTGATTCTGTTTAAGAACACTCATTCGTTCACCTGGTGTAATGGAAACCTGTCCGGTGGTTTGATCAACTTCACCAGATAAAATTTTAAGAAAGGTAGATTTACCCGCTCCATTAGCGCCAATAAGGCCATAACAATTGCCGGGAATAAATTTAAGGCTTACTTCATCGAATAATATGCGCTTTCCATAGCGTAAAGAAAGATTGGATACTGAAATCATTATTGAATATTTTTTTTTAAGGGTGCAAAGCTACTATATTTTTGCTAAACCCTATAATTCAACGTGCCCTGAAAGTGCAAATTGTGTTTTTAGGTGTAGGAAAGGAAGAGGAATTATACTTATAGCAAGGCTTTGGATATTAATTTTCACGCAAAGGCGCAAAGCTCGCTAAGATTAGATGCATTTAGGTGATTTTTTTAATTTTCTTTGCGCCTTTGCGAGAGACTTTATCTGGTTTTGTATGGGATATTAATTTTCACGCAAAGGCGCAAAGCTCGCTAAGATTAGATGCATTTAGGTGATTTTTTTAATTTTCTTTGCGCCTTTGCGCCTTTGCG
>JALYPI010000051.1 GCA_030856445.1 Bacteroidota bacterium | reverse complement strand
TTAATGCTTTACCAACAGTAACTGCAAATACAACTGCTACCGCTGTATGTAATGGTGACATGGTAACTCTAACCGGAGCTGGTGCTGATACTTATGTATGGGACAATGGTGTAACTGATGGAACAGCATTTGCTCCAACAGCAACTACCACTTATACAGTAACAGGAACAGATTTAAACAGCTGTTCTAATACTGCTTCAACTATTGTAACATTTAATGCTTTGCCAACTGTAACTGCAAGTTCAACTTCAGCAGCAGTATGTGCTGGTGATATGGTAACTTTAACCGGAGCTGGTGCTGATACTTATGTATGGGACAATAATATAACTGACGGGACAGCTTTTGCTCCAACAGCAACTACAACTTATACAGTAACAGGAACTGATTTAAACAACTGTTCAAACACTGCTTTTACTACAGTGACATTTAATGCTTTGCCATCTGTAACAGCAAGTACAACAGCTTCAGTAGTATGTGCCGGAGATATGGTAACCTTAACCGGTGCAGGTGCTGATACTTATGTTTGGGATAACAGTGTTACAGATGATGTAGCTTTCGCTGCAACAGCAACTACAACTTATACTGTAATTGGTACAGATGTTAATAATTGTACAAACACAGATGATGTAGAAGTAACAGTAAATGCTTTACCTACAGTAACAGCAAATACAACATCTTCTGCAGTTTGTGATGGAGACATGGTAACACTGACTGGTAGTGGTGCTGATTCTTATGTTTGGGATAACAGCGTAACTGATGCAGTAGCATTTACTCCTGCAACTACAACTACTTATACAGTTACAGGAACTGATGCAAATACAAATTGTACAAATACTGCATCAGCAACAGTTACAGTAACTATTGTAGGTATAACTACAACAGTTACTAATGAAACCATTACAGCGGATAATGCTAGTGCAACTTATCAATGGATAGATTGTAATAACAATAATGCGCCAATAGCAGGTGAAACAGCTCAAAGTTTTACAGCAACAGTTAATGGCGATTATGCTGTAATTGTTACAGAAAACAATTGTTCAGAAACTTCTGCTTGTGTGAATATCATGACAGTTGGATTAGAAACCTTAAAAACAGGTAATAATCTTTCAGTTTATCCTAACCCAGCAAGAGAAAATATCACTCTTACTTCTGGCAGTGATTTTAATGGAGCTATAGTTAAAGTGATTTCCTTAACTGGTCAGACTTTAATTGCTACAAAAATCAATTCTGGGAACAGTCATTCAATTGATATGAGCACTTATGCTCCAGGTTTATACTTTATTGAAGTAAACCAAAATGGAGAAGTGAGCAGAATGAAAGTGATGAAGAACTAAATAGAATTAGTTAAAATAGAAATCCCCTTTAGCCATTTTGGTTGAAGGGGATTTCTATTTTATATAAAAATGCAGGATATGATTTTTAATTAAATTATAGGAAATTTGATAGGTGATTTTGAAAAAAAATTGCCTGGGAAAATACTTCCATGTCGTTGGTATACATATTTCTGTCGTTTGTCCCCTTTTAAAATAAATTAAAATGAATTATTCATACATTCGCAGACTTTAAATAAAAAAAACAGATGAAACATAAAAAAATAAAATTAATTACTCTCCTTTTATTGGGCTTGAGTTTCAATGAAATAAAGGCGCAAGATGCAATGCCTGCAGGAGGTGGTGATGCTTCTGGTAGTGGAGGCTCAGTTAGTTATTCAGTAGGGCAGGTAATCTATACTTCAAACATAGGAATCGATGGATCTGTAGGACAAGGTATTCAACAACCATATGAAATTTTCATCATTTCAGGAATTGAAGAAACTATTGAGTTGAATTTTAAAGCTTATCCAAATCCTACAAGAGATCTTTTTGTGCTTAGATTTGAAAATGATGTGAATAAAAAATATACATACCATTTATTCGACCTTACTGGGAAGCTTTTGGAAAGCAAGACAATCACCAGCAATGAAACTACCATATCAATGGGAAATCTTGTTCCTGCCACTTATTTTTTAAAAGTGACAATAAACAATCAAGAAGTTAAAACATTTAAAATTATTAAAAACTAATTATGAAAAAATTATTTACCCTTATTGGAGCAGCATTATTAACTGCCAGTGCCTATTCCCAGGCGCCAAACAAAATGAGCTACCAGGCTGTAATAAGAAACAGCAGCGAGCAATTAGTTGCTAACCAGGCTGTGGGAATGCAAATAAGTATTTTGCAAGGTTCTGCAACAGGTACAGCAATTTTTGTTGAAACCCAAATGCCTACAACCAATACAAATGGTTTAGTAAGTATAGAAATAGGAACGGGAGCAGTTGTTTCAGGAAATTTTTCAACCATCAACTGGGCGAACGGTCCATATTTTATAAAAACAGAAACAGATCCAACAGGAGGGTCAGCTTACACAATAGCTGGTACATCTCAGTTAATGAGTGTTCCTTATGCTCTTTATGCGGAAACTTCTGGTTCAGGAGCAGTGGGTCCAACAGGTCCAACTGGTTTGACAGGAGCACAAGGTATACAAGGAGATGTTGGTGCCACAGGAGCACAGGGAGTCCAAGGTGATGTTGGTCCAACCGGAGCACAAGGAATGCAAGGAATCCAAGGAGATGTTGGCGCCACAGGAGCACAAGGACCTCAAGGTGATGTTGGTCCAACAGGAGCGCAAGGAATGCAAGGACCTCAAGGAGATGTTGGTGCCACGGGAGCACAAGGATTACAAGGAGATATTGGTCCAACTGGAGCACAGGGAATCCAGGGCGATATTGGAGCAACCGGAGCGCAAGGAATACAAGGAATTGTTGGTGCCACGGGAGCACAAGGAATACAAGGAGATATTGGTCCAACCGGAGCCCAAGGAATCCAAGGCGTTGACGGAATTACAGGAGCACAAGGTATTCAGGGAGTTACAGGCCCAATTGCTGGGAGTAATATGCAAATCAATTTTAATGACAATGGAATTGCAGGGGCTGATGCTGAGTTAATTTATAATAAAACAAGCAATCACATGGCAATTGGCACTCCAAGCATTAATCCAAGTGCTTCTCTTGAAATTCAATCTACTTCAGGTGCGTTTTTGCCACCAAGAATGACAACAAGCCAACGAGACGCCTTAACTGCACAAGAAGGAATGATACTATATAATACATCGATAAAAAAACTTCAAGTATATTCAGATAATATTAACCAGTATCAACTTGATAATGATATTTACAGCGGATCAGAAACAGGAATTCAATGGAGTGTTGTTCAGACTTTTACAGCTCCGATTGATGGAGTTGTAATCGCAATTGAATTCTATTTAAAAACTCTATCCTATACTGGACAACCACTTTACCTTAATGTGGATAACCTTACAACTAATCAATATAATTGGGCTTCATTTGTAGTTCCAAATTATGGAAGTTTTACCTGGCATAATTTTGTTTTACCTTTTTCAACTTCAGCCGTTGCAGGAAATACGGTTAGAATTAGGTTAGACGCAGGGCCTCAACCTCAAATGGATGTAAGTTTTTCTACTAACACTGACTATCCAGGAGGAACAGGAACTTGGTCTGGGTCTGTAGGAGCTGATGATATTATGTTTAAAATTTTGATACAAAGTAGCACTGGATTGCAGTGGATGAATTTATATTAAATTTTTGAAGTTAATATTCAACATGTATTTTTGTCTTGAAGAAAAAGGTTGTTCTGTATTATTGCAAAACAACCTTTTTTTTACATTTGTCAAAAAAGCATTTAACATACAATGTGATTATAATCTTCGCCTTAGTGATTATTTTACTTAAATCTATAATTGTTCATAGAGGATTTTGTTTTGTAATAAAACAGGAAAGCGGGTTCAATAAAAAAAAGCAGGGGTTGTAATTAAACTACCCCTGCTTTTTTAATTTTTTTTATATAAGTTTAAACTGCTTTTTTAACGTCCACGGCAGTCAATCCTTTTTTCTCTAACCGGATTTCAAAAACTACTTTGTCGCCTTCTTTCACATCATCTATTAAGCTGTTCACATGTACAAACACGCTTTCCTGAGTCTTTAGGTCCTTGATAAAGCCATAACCCTTAGAATCATTGAAATGAGTGACTATACCGTTTCTAACAACATCTTCTATTTCTATTTCTCGTTTAGGAACACCAATTTCTATGTCTTCCTTCTTGATTATCGATTTCTTTTTGTTGGGATCTGGGGGAGTAGATGAAATATTTCCATATTCATCAACATAAGCTAGCATATCATCAAAAGAACTAGCCTCTTTTGGATTCTCTTTTTTGTCTTGTTTTTTAGACTCTTTATCTTTTCTCTTCTTCTCCTTTTTCTTTGCTATTTCTTTTTTATTCCACGTTTCTTGTGATCTACCCATAATTTATATTGTGCGCTTGTTAGTTGTTTTAATTGGTTTTATTTAATATTCAATTTAGTTAATGCTAATTTTTAAACATACAAAGGTACATTAAATCTTAGTAATTATTGCATTTAACACTGAAAGAATCAATTATTTCCTTATCAACTAACGAAATTTAGTGAAATATATTAGCAAATATAAAGAGCAAAAACTCTTCTGCTTTTTTTGAATTGTTTTCTTTTAATAGAATTAAGCAGATTTACAATAAGAATTTAATTATGCCTTTTGATTTTTAATGGTTCAAGCAAGTATTCCAATCCATTCATTTTAATTTCATAAATTGTCGTTAAGAGCATTCCTAATTTGCCTTCAGGAAACCCCTTGCGATTAAACCATTCCAGGTATGAAACAGGTAAATTGCATAAAAGAGTGCCCTTGTATTTACCAAAGGGCATTTGCATATTTACTATTTTTAATAATAGCTGTGGATCTGGTCCCATTTATCTTGTTTTGGTAGTTTAATTAAAGGGAATAAATTATAATTTATTAATTCGTTCACTTTTAATAAAAGTTGAAATTTTACCAATAAAAAAGCCTTGAAATTACTTCAAGGCTTTTTTAAATATATTTACATAATGCTTACTTCTTTACTGGTTTCCAATCAACAAGTGCTTTTTCTACAGCATCTTTGTAAAAGAAATTGGAAGATTTGTCACCAAGTTCTTTGGCTTTCTGAGCTGAAGCAAAGGCTTCTTTGGTTTGCTTTTTTTCTGCATGAATTTGAGCTTTAATCCAGTGGCTGTACCATTCATTAGGACTAATAGCAATAGACTGGTTTATCCAGGTTTGTGCCTGATCAAGATCTTTTTTATTAGTAAGCATGTAATTGGCTGCATTAGTATAATTTCTCCAGCTTGAATTTAATGTGCTGTTTATATTTTTTAATGCTTGTTCTTCTGTTCCTGCAGTAAATGGAACATCAATTTTTATTTTTTCCCATTCAAGGCTGATCTTACCTGCTTCATTAGAAAAATCTGTAATTAAAAAAGCAAGTCTCTCACGATGTGCAACAGTTTGAGGCTTTACTTTTAATCTTACAACATCCTTATCCACTGTGTAACCTGAAGTTCCTCTAAGTTCAGGATCGCTATTGATAATAACTGTCCATTCCTCTTTTTCAGGAATTGTTAAAAATGAATAACTGCCAGCTGGAATTTCTTTTCCATTAATGGTAACAGCTTTGCTAAATGTAATTTTACTAGACATATTAGCTCCGGTGCGCCATATTTCTCCATAAGGTTCTAATTCTCCCCATATTACTCTGTTTTTTACAGCAGGACTGCTGTAATCAATGCTTATTTCTGTTAAACCTACTGTTTGTTTAACCATTGCCTTTGGACTTGGTTGTGGAAGATCAAGTTGAGCAAAAGCCGGTTGTATAAGTACAGCACCTGCTGCAATCATAAAAGTGATAAATAATTTTTTCATTTTAAATAATTAGTTTTTAAAAGGTTAGACAAAAGCTTTACGTGTTTTTATACTGTTTGGCTTTTGTTAAATTCTATTTTGAAGGGTGAAGGTAACTATACTTTAAACAAACAGCAATATTAAAGGTTTTTTCTATTTGTAAAATTCTCTTTTTAGAATAACGAAATAGATGCGCCTTTCTTATTTATAATTACTTTTGATCTTTACTATTAACAATGAATTATTACAACTATGTACAGTTATGAATCCTTAAGAAATTTTATTTTTCTTGTATTTAAAAAGATGGGTTGTCCTGATTCTGATGCATCTTTAGCCTCTGATGTTTTAATATCAGCAGATTTGCGTGGCGTAGATTCCCATGGAATTGCTCGTCTTAGCGGATATTACAGGCTTTGGGAAGCAAAAAGAATAAATTCTATTCCCAAAATAACTACTGTTCATGAAACTTTAAGCACTGCAACAATAGATGGAGATGCAGGATTAGGTCTAGTTGTAGGGCCATCAGCAATGCAGGTAGCTATTGAAAAGGCAAGGAATGTGGGAACAGGCTGGGTGGCAGTGAAAAATTCAAATCATTTTGGCATTGCAGGATTCCATTCTATGATGGCCTTGGAACATGATATGATTGGGATAGCATTAACCAATGCCAGTCCTCTTGTTGCCCCTACTTTTTCAACAAAACGAATGTTAGGTACTAATCCAATTTCTGTTTCTGTTCCAGCTGGAGAATATCCCCCTTTTGTACTTGATATGGCTACAACTACTGCAGCCAATGGTAAATTGGAGATACTTCAGAGAAAAAAAATGTTGGCCCCAAATGGATGGATACAAGATTCAAATGGAGATTCAACAACTAGCCCTGATGGAGTGAAAGATGGTGGCGCCTTGCTACCTTTAGGTGGAGATAGAGAACATGGAAGCCATAAAGGATATGGACTGGGTGCTGTTGTAGATATTTTGTCGGCCGTTTTATCAGGCGCAAATTATGGACCATGGGTTCCTCCCTTTGTTGCTTTTTTACAACCTGATCCTAATCCAGTAGGGCAGGGGATAGGTCACTTTTTTGGTGCTATGCGAATTGATGCTTTCAGGCCTGCAAGTGAATTTAAAAGCCACATGGATAATTGGATAGGAGCTTTTAGAAATGCTCCTGTAATTAAAGGGCAAGAAAAAGTACTTATACCAGGTGACCCTGAAAGAGAATTAACTCTTGAAAGAATGAAAAATGGAATCCCCTTGATAAATCCTGTAGTTGAAGATTTACGAGAACTTTCAAAAAAGTTGAATGTGGAGTTTGAACCTGAAATTGTTTAAAAGCTCCAAAAAGTTTTTCCATTCATTTTTAGTAGAATTTTGTTGTTCAAGATGAAAACAAATAACAGAATTGTTAATTCAAATATTCCCCAGTGGATTTGTTAGTTGAATGGTTTTCCATTAAATTCATATCTTCAAGAATAATATATGGAAGAATTTTTACCTTTATTTCATTCAATACCCCAATGGTTTAAAATTCTTTATACCGCGTTTGCTATTCTACTCATTCCTGTTTACTTTAAACATTATGGAATTACAAATTTCCTTTGGTTTTCAGACATAGCACTTTTTACTTTAGCCCTGGCTTTATGGATAGAGAGCAGTTTGTTGGCCAGTATGATGGCTCTTGGTGTTTTATTGCCGGAAATAGCATGGAACATTGATTTTTTCGGAAGATTAATTACAGGAAAAAAATTAATCGGACTTACTGATTATATGTTTGAAAAAGAAAAGCCATTTTTTGTGAGGGCTCTTTCCTTATTTCATGTAGTTATTCCACCCTTGTTAATTTGGATGCTAATTTTATTCGGCTACGAAAAAAGCGCCATTTATTGGCAAACTATTTTGGCCTGGATTATATTACCTGCCTGTTATGTTTTCACCCCTGTTAATGAAAATATAAATTGGGTATTCGGGCCAGGTAGCAAACCACAACAAAAAATAGTTCCCTTTTTGTATTTTTTATTGATGATGCTTTCCTTTCCAATTGTTGTTTTTTTGCCCACCCACTTATTGCTTAATTGGATTTTTAATTAAGTAGCTAAAAATGATATTCCGATTTTTCGGTAAAATCTACATTTTTTGAGAAATTATTTGGACAACCAAGTGCTTGTTTGCAATTGGTCATTCAGTCTGGTTTATCTTGATATCATTCGTTTTTAGTGATTTTTTGAGGTATCATATTTTGATTGGCACTGTTCTTTGAAAAGAGTAGTAGTATATGCCAATGCGATGGAATATACAAAATCAAAAAACGAAAATCACACCCCTTTTAGGCAAGAAAAAGGGAAAGCAGAAAAAATAGCTACCATGATTTTATTTGGAATTATTCTTTCAATCTTCTTTTTTATTGTTTTTTCAGGCCCTTTAAGTAAAAGGACTTTAGGCTCCTTAGAGGAAGGTTTTAGTGTCCAAACCAAAAGTTTATTAAGGTATAAAAGAGCTTTCCCAATGGAAATATTAATAAAGCCAGTTTCATTTGAAAAGGATTATCGGATTAGCATTAATAAGTGCTATTTAAAAACTATGAATATTATAAAAATATCACCAGAACCCCGTATTACTCTTATAGGTGAAAACGATTATATTTTTTCTTTCGATTTACCAAATCACCCAAGTAATAATAAAATTACATTTTTTATGAAACCAATAACTACTGGAAATGCAAGACTTGTAATTGGACAAGAAAATGGCATTTCCAAAGAAATGAATGTGTTTATATGTCCTTAAAAAACAGCAATTATTATTAAATTAAAGTGTAAGTTTTCGGAAGAATTATTATAAGAATGTCAGAGAAAAAAGCAAAAATACATGTTGGTACCTCTGGGTTTTATTATAAACACTGGAAAGAAAAATTTTACCCCTAAGAAGTAAAGCAAAAAGATTTTTTTGATTATTATCTGAAGTTTTTTCTCACATTAGAATTGAATAGTCCTTTTTACAGGCTACCTAAAGCTTCTACTTTTGAAAACTGGAGGAAAAAAGTACCTGAAAATTTTGCTTTTGCTGTAAAAGCAAGCAGGTATATTACGCATATCAAAAGACTCAAAGACCCTAAAGAGCCATTAAATATTTTTTTTGAAGTTGTTGAAAAACTCGAACAAAAGTTAGCTGTGATACTTTCAATTGCCCCCCCTCTTTTAAATATAATTATGAAAGACTTGAAGAATTTTTAAAAGCCCTGCCAAAAGGATGCCGTTTTACTTTTGAATTTCGCAACCACAGTTGGTATAATGAAGAGTTAAATGATTTACTTATAAAGTATAATTGTTGTTTTTGTATATATGAATTGGAATATTATATGTCGCCTATTGTAACTACAACCGATTTCGTATATATTAGACTTCATGGGCCAGAAAAGAAGTATTCAGGGAGTTATTCAGAAGAGGAATTGAAATCATGGGCAAAAAAAGCTGAAAAGTGGCAAAAAGAAGGCAAAGATGTTTTCATTTATTTTGACAACGATCAAAATGCCTATGCTGCTTTTAATGCAAAAAGATTAGTTGAAATTTTGGAATAAATTATTTCAAAATTTCAATTACAGCAATTTTTTTTAGAATGTCAAACAGTATCCCAATCCTTCCAAACCGCTTCATAACCTTGAGACTTTAACATTTGGGCAATTTCAGCTGGTTCTCGTTTATCATCAATTTCAAATTGTTCCAATGATTCAGGTTCTACTGCATATCCTCCCGGATTGGTTTTTGAACCCGCACTCATGGAAGTGATACCTAAATTAATAATATTATCCCTAAATTTTTTGCTTTCCCTTGTTGATATAGAAAGCTCAATTTCTTCATTAAAAATCCTATATGCACAAATCAATTGAACCAGTTCCCTATCAGACATTATTACCTTAGGTTGTAAAACTCCTTCTGCAGGCCTAAGTCTTGGGAAAGAAATAGAATATTTAGTCTTCCAGTATTTTTTTTCAAGATAATTTAAATGCATTGCCGTATAAAAAGCATCTGTTCTCCAATCTTCAAGACCAAAAAGAACACCTAGACCAATTTTATAAATACCCGCTTGTCCTAATCTATCTGCTGTTTGAAGACGGTACTCGAAATTTGATTTTTTTCCTTTTGGATGATGTGTTTTATATTCTTCTTTGTGATAAGTTTCCTGGTAAACAAGCACTGTGTTAAGACCTGTTTGAATCAAGCGTTCATATTCATCTTCTTCCAGAGGTTGAACCTCAATTGAAATATGAGAGAAATAAGGTTTGATTAATTTTATAACCCTCTCAAAATAATCAACTCCCACCGTTTTATTTGCCTCACCTGTAACAAGCAATACATGATCATAGCCCAAAGCCTTAATTGCTTTAACTTCCAAAAGGATTTGCTGCTCATTCAAAGTAATTCTTCTGATTTTATTGTCAAGGCTAAAACCGCAATAGGTACATATATTCTGACATTCGTTGGATAAATAAAGAGGCACATACATTTGGATAGTATTGCCAAATCTTTTCAAGGTTAGCTGCCTGCTTTTTGCAGCCATTTGTTCAAGATATGGAGCTGCAGCGGGGGATATAAGAGCTTTAAAATCTTCAAGATCTCTTTTGGAGCTTTTATAAAGCGCAGATTCAACATCGACAGCTGTTTTATTTAGAATTCCCTGCTTTTCTTCATCCCAGTTATGTTGATTGAATATTTCTGTAAATGTCATATAAAGTGGGTTTTTCTTTATTTTTGAATAGTGCTTTCTTACTTTTTTTATTCTAGTTTTAATTTTTTCTTCAAAGCACTAATCAAGAAAACTTGTTAATGGACTACTTGCATTAGCAGCAGTGTGAGCTTTTCCGAGTTTTGCTTCAAAAGCCATTCTACCTGCTTCAACTGCCATTTTAAAAGCGATTGCCATTTGTACAGGATTTTTAGAAACTGCTATGGCTGTGTTCACTAATACAGCATCAGCGCCCATTTCCATGGCTTGGGCAGCATGAGAAGGTGCACCCAGGCCTGCATCAATAATTACAGGGACTTTACTTTGCTCAATAATAATTTCAATGAATTTATAAGTTAAAATCCCATTGTTGCTTCCAATTGGAGATCCAAGAGGCATAACTGCTGAAACACCAACATCTTCAAGTCTTTTGCACAAAACAGGATCTGCATGAATATAAGGCAGTACAATAAAACCTTTTTTAACCAGCTCCTCAGCTGCAATCAAGGTTTCAATAGGATCAGGCATGAGATATTTTGGATCAGGATGAATTTCCAGTTTTAACCAATTCGTTTCCAAAGCCTCTCTTGCCATTTCTGCGGCAAAAACAGCTTCTTTTGCTGTCCTTATTCCTGATGTGTTGGGTAATAGATTAATACGGGAATGAGAAAGATGGGTAAGAATATCATCCTTACTATTATTCAAATCCACTCGTTTAAGAGCAACAGTAACTAATTCCGATCCTGATGCAAGCAATGCTTCTTCCATTAATTCAGAAGAACTAAACTTTCCTGTTCCGGTAAATAATCTTGATGTAAAGATTTTATCTGCAATTTTTAATAAAGTAGACATTTATTTAATTTTTATATTAAGTTTTTCAAGAAAATCATTTATTACTTCAGCTCTGTCTTCAGCTAAATTAATAGCTGAAGAGGCAGCAATGCCATAAATGCCTATAGAAAGTATTTCCTCCACATCCTCTGGTGAAATTCCTCCAATGGCAATCAAAGGAATTTGATGGATATTAGAGGCTGATATTTTTTTTAATCCTTCAATTCCAAGTATAGGATTTAATGTTTTTTTAGTTGCAGTATAGTTATAAGGGCCCAGACCAATATAATCTACTTTGATTTCAGATAATCTAATTAAGTCTTCTATTGTATTAGCTGTTGCTCCAATGATAGGACCAGCACCAAGAATTTCTCTTGCTTTTTTAGGATCCATGTCATTTGCTCCCAAATGAACTCCATCTGCTCCTGTTTTCAGGGCAACTTCAACATTGTCATTAATAATTAATTTTGCCTTGTATTTTTTGCAAACCTCCAAAGTATCAGAAGCTGTTTTCAACCACTCTTCATAAGAAGCATTCTTCAATCTCAGCTGAACCCATTTTACACCATTTTTACATGCGATTTCAGCTAATTCCGAATGGCTAAATCCAGCTACTTCTTGTGTTAAATAATGAAATCTTGAAATCATATAAATGGAACTATTAGTGCTGTTTTAATTACTAGTGACTTTCAATTTCTTACCTTCTTTTTATGCAGTCCCAACAAACCCCTGGCACTTATTAAATATTCAGCAACATAAGCTTTTGCTTCAGCGCAAGCATCCGCCAGTTCTAATCCCTGGGCAAGTCCTGCAGTAATTGCTGAGGATAAAACGCAACCTGTTCCATGCTTTTGAGCATCAAATTTTATTGATTCAAACTTGGTGCTTCGGCCATTTTCAAAAAGAAAATCATTAGCATGATCATTATCCGAATGTCCGCCTTTTAAATAAATAGCGCAATATTTGCTCAATTCAGGAATTCCTTCAATTGTGCCTGGCTTTGGTGATATTATCTTTGCCTCTTCAATATTCGGTGTAACAAGAAAAAGATCATTGCAAACAGCTTGAATTTTTTTGCTGTCAATAAGAGGATGAAAAGTAAAGCCAGCGCTAGCTTTAATTATCGGATCCCAAATTATCTTAGCGTCTTTGTTTTCATTTTTAACAAATTCAACTACTTTTTGTAAAACATCCAGGTTTTCAATTAATCCTATTTTAATGTAATCAAATAAAAAGCGATCACTAAGAATTTTTATCTGAGCCAATATTCTTTCTTCTGGAATCCAATCAACACTTTCAAAAGTTAAGTCATTCTGAATAGTAATTGCAGTGCAAACACCCGTTGCATAAAGTCCATGAGCTTCAAAAGTTTTAATATCAGAAAGTATTCCGGCCCCTGCACTAGGGTCGAAACCTGCAATAGATAAAATGTGTGGGTTTACAGGTTCCATATTTATTTATTTAATTGCTTTGAGCATAACTCAAACAACTGTGATTTAGTTTTTTAAACATATTTAATATTTCAGCTTTGTCATTATGGGTCCAAAGCGAACCAAAAGCAGCAACTCCATCAAATCCTGCCTGGAAAGCAAGGTGTATGTTTTCCGGCTTTATTCCACCAAGAGAAACTATTTCAGCTTTAGCTGTTTTTGTTTGATCATTTCTTATTTGATCAAATAGTGATTTAACCTCTTTTAAATCAAATCCTCCATGATAGTTTTCTTTGGAAATACTGTCAAAAACAGGACTTAAAAACAAATAATTATAAATTTCAATATTCTCAAGTACTTCAGATAGTGAATGAAAAGAGGCAGAAATAGTTTGATCTTCCCCTTTGGGTTTTAAAAAATTGCTAAGCTTTCTCATTCTAGATGAACTCCATTGGAAATGTTTCTTTGTAAAATGAATACCTCTTAAATCATATTTATCCAACAAATGATGATGAGAATGAAGTACAATTTTAGTGTGGTATTTCTCTGGCAACTTTTTCAAATAAAGATCTACTTCCTCTTCAGAAAACCCAGGCTTTCTCAAATGAAAATGTTGCATTCCATTTTCAAAAAAGTCAACAATGATTTCAGTTTCATCCTGAATTGATTCTGGCGGGGAAATAATCACTAATTTCATAAGTGGATAATTGTTTTTTTTAATGTCATCCCGATTTGTCGGGATTATCTTCATTAGTGTTTCCCGATAAATCGGGACAAGTAGTGCATGGTTTGGTGCATGGCTATTTCATATGTATAATTTATTATAAAAAATCAACTCGATTTATCGTATGCCATATCACATTCATAAGCATTTTCCGTTAAATCGGGACAAGTATTGCAAATTCGGTGCATGGCTATTTCATAAGGTCAAATTTTATGAATAAAGTTTACTGCCATTATCAGCAAATTCTTGTGATTTTTCCTGCATTCCTTTTTTTAGTGCTTCTTCTTCTGATAATTCAAGTTTAGCTGCATATTCTCTTACATCCTGTGTTATTTTCATAGAGCAGAAGTGAGGGCCGCACATAGAACAAAAGTGAGCTATTTTAGCACCTTCAGCCGGAAGTGTTTCATCATGATATTCACGCGCTGTATCTGGGTCAAGGGATAAATTGAATTGATCATTCCATCTGAATTCAAATCGGGCCTTGCTTAGTGCATTGTCTCTTACTTGTGCTCCAGGATGGCCTTTGGCAAGATCTGCAGCATGTGCAGCAAGTTTATAAGTTATTACACCAACTTTTACATCATTCTTATCAGGTAATCCTAAATGCTCTTTTGGAGTTACATAGCAAAGCATTGCTGTACCAAACCATCCTATCATGGCAGCGCCTATTGCTGAGGTAATGTGGTCATAACCTGGAGCAATATCAGTGGTAAGTGGTCCTAAAGTATAAAAAGGAGCTTCATGACATTCTTTTAGCTGCTTATCCATGTTTTCCTTTATCAAATGCATAGGTACGTGGCCAGGGCCCTCTATCATAACTTGTACATCATGCTTCCATGCTACTTTAGTAAGTTCTCCCAAGGTTTCAAGTTCAGCAAATTGTGCCTCATCATTTGCATCTGCAATTGATCCAGGGCGTAGTCCATCCCCTAATGAAAATGCTACATCATAAGCTTTCATAATTTCACAAATCTCTTCAAAATGAGTATACAAAAAGCTTTCCTTGTGGTGGGAAAGACACCATTTAGCCATAATTGAACCTCCTCTTGATACAATTCCTGTAATTCTTTTTGCAGTCATAGGCACATATCTTAAAAGAACCCCGGCATGGATGGTGAAGTAATCCACACCTTGCTCGGCTTGTTCAATTAATGTATCCCTGAAAATTTCCCAGGTTAAATCTTCTGCTTTTCCGTTTACTTTTTCTAAAGCCTGATAAATAGGAACAGTACCTACAGGAACTGGTGAATTCCTGATAACCCATTCACGGGTTTCATGAATGTTTTTGCCTGTGGATAAATCCATTATATTGTCAGCTCCCCAACGACAAGCCCATACTGCTTTTTCCACTTCCTCTTCAATGCTTGAACTAACAGCAGAATTACCAATATTGGCATTTATTTTCACCAAAAAGTTTCTTCCTATAATCATAGGCTCACTCTCGGGATGATTTATATTTGATGGAATAATAGCACGGCCTGCAG
>JALYPI010000199.1 GCA_030856445.1 Bacteroidota bacterium | reverse complement strand
CCATAAATACTGCTGATCTGGATTCCTTTGTTGAGAGAGTTATAGATATTAAATTTTATACCAATGAGCCTGTAGCTAAACAAGAAATTGTTATTGATGAACCAAATCCTGTAGTTGAACCCGAACCATTAATAAATACAGACTTGTCTTATGAGCATGTTCTTGAGAAATACGGAGATGTAGCAATGAAAGGTTTAATTTATAAGGTACAGATAGGGGCGTATAACATGCCTTATAATTTTAAATATTCACATCTTGCTGAATTTGGAAAAGTTGAGAATTTAGTTCTTGAAGATAATATTACCAGATTTACAATAGGAACTTTTAATACCCTTAAAGAAGCTGAGGTGCTAAAAAAGAAAATTATTGCAAAAGGAGGATTAACCACCGATTCTTTTATTACTGCAATCTTAAATGGAAAGCGGGTTTTTCTGGAAGATTTAATAAAATCTGGTTTTAAGCTTTAACTTTCTTTGGTATAATAGCTGCTTCAATTAGTGAAATAACAACACCCAGAATTAAAGGAGCATAAAAAGATTGTTTAAGGTAATTCGCTTTTGAAAAATATTGCTCAGCCGCTTTTACCTGCCTTTCTATTTCACTTGGATCACTGAGCTTTTCTTCTGCCTTAATTCTTGTCATTTCTACCATGAATTCTGTCCAGTCTGGATTTATAACTTCCAGGTAAAACCATTGGGCTAAAATACTAATAAATGCAGCAACCAGAGATACACCAAAGCCGGTAAGTACTCCTTGCCAATAGGTAATGCTAGCTTCCTGTGATTTATTTCTTTTTTCTTTTATTGCCAAATAGATGGCAACTATTGGTATAAAAATGGCAAATAAGGTAACAGTTGGATGGTACTCAATATATTTTTCGTGCAAGCCAATAACATACTCAGTATAAAGCCAAATTGCTGTTAAAACCCCTGTTGTTAATCCAAATTTAATTTCTGTTTTCATTGTTTTTTATTTAAAAAAAAGGCTATTCAAATTTGGTATTATTCTGGCAGTATATGGATTATAAAATTTAAGTTTTTTTCATTAAATTTAATATACAGACCCTAAATCCTCAAATTATGAGTGAAGAAAAAGAAAATGAAGACGATAACAAAGGAAAATTTCCTAAAACTCCTCCACTAGGTCTTTATAAATTTTATTTCATAATAGCTTTAATATTTATTAGCCTTTATTTTTTTACTTCCAGAAGTAATTCAAAAGAAATTGAATGGAAGGCATTTGAACAGGAAATTTTAATGGAGGGAGATGTTGATCGCGTTGTTGTGGTAAACAATGAGTTTGTGGAAGTTTACATAAAGCCTGACCGTCTTACAAAGGAAAAACATGAAGAGGTTGCTCAAACTACCTTTGGCCAGCCTAATGAAGGTCCCCATTATTTTTTTACTATAGGTTCAGTTGAATATTTTCAGGATCAATTAGCAGAAGCGCAAAGTTCATTGCCTGTTGAAGAGCGAGTAAGTCCAAGGTTTGAAAGAAGAAGGAGCTGGGGACTTGATGCCCTGGGTTGGTTAATTCCCATTGCCATTTTTGTTGCTATCTGGATTTTCCTCATTAACAGAATAAGTAAAGGCGGAATGGGTGGAGGCGGAGGTGGAGGCGGTATTTTTAGTGTGGGTAAATCAAAAGCTTTATTATTTGAAAAGGGATCAAAGACTAATGTAACATTTAATGATGTGGCAGGCCTTGATGAAGCAAAAGTCGAGGTAATGGAAATTGTTGACCTTTTAAAAAACCCAGGAAAATACACAGCATTAGGGGCTAAAATTCCCAAAGGAGTATTGCTTACAGGCCCTCCAGGTACAGGTAAAACTCTAATGGCCAAAGCTATGGCAGGTGAAGCTGATGTGCCATTTTACAGTATTTCAGGATCCGACTTTGTTGAGATGTTTGTTGGGGTAGGGGCAGCAAGGGTACGCGATTTATTTAAACAGGCAAGAGAAAAAGCACCTTGTATTATTTTTATAGATGAAATTGAAGCGATTGGTAGGGCAAGAGGAAAAAACATGATGCAGAGCAATGATGAGCGTGAAAACACTTTAAATCAGCTTTTGGTAGAAATGGATGGCTTTAACAGTGAAAAGGCTGTAATTATTCTTGCCGCCACTAACAGACCTGATTTACTTGATTCTGCCCTGCTTCGCCCGGGAAGGTTTGACAGGCAGATATTAATTGATAAACCTGATTTGATTGGTCGTGAACAAATATTCAAAGTACACTTAAGAAAAATAAAACTTGCAGGGGATGTTGATGAAAAAAAGTTGGCAGCCCAGACTCCCGGATTTGCAGGAGCAGAAATAGCCAACATATGTAATGAAGCAGCTCTTATTGCTGCACGAAAAAATAAATTATCTGTAGAATTACAGGATTTTAATGATGCAATAGACCGGGTAATTGGCGGACTTGAAAAGAAAAATAAAATCATTTCCAATGAGGAAAAGAAAATAGTAGCCTATCATGAAGCGGGACATGCCATTTGTGGTTGGTTTCTCAAATATGCCCACCCTCTGGTAAAAGTTTCTATTGTTCCAAGAGGTCTTGCAGCTTTAGGCTATGCACAATATCTTCCCAAAGAACAATATTTATATACTTTTGATCAATTAATTGATAGTATCTGCATGACTCTTGGAGGGAGGGCAGCTGAAGAAATAATTTTTGGTCAGATTTCTACAGGTGCTCAAAATGATTTGGAAAGAGTAACAAAGCTTGTATATTCCATGATAACACAATATGGAATGAATCCCCTAATCGGACATTTTTCTTTTGTTGACAATTCAGGAGAATTTACTTATAAAAATATTTATTCTGATGAAACATCACGAATGATAGATAATGAAGCCAGAAAACTCGTTGCCAAAAGTTATGAGCGGACCTTAAAATTACTTAGAGGAAAAAGAAATGAAGTGGAATTAATAGCTAAAGAACTCCTTGAAAAGGAAATTGTTTATGTAGCTGATTTTGAAAGATTGATTGGCAAAAGAGTTACAACTGATACCCCTGAACCTGTGCTAATTGATTAAAGTTTAATGTTCCTAAAATTTTTAAAGTTTTGGTTATTTTAATAGTATAATAAAAGGCTGAAAAAAGTGAATTATAAAGATTATTACCAGGTATTAGGAATTTCTAAAGGGGCATCAGAATCAGATATAAAAAAAGCCTATAGAAAACTCGCTCTTAAATATCATCCTGATAAAAACCCTAGTGATAAGGTCTCCGAAGAAAAATTCAAAGAAGTTAATGAAGCATACCAAGTTTTAAGTGATCCTGAAAAGAGTAAAAAATATGAGGAGTTCGGAAAAGACTGGCAAAATTACCAGCAGACCGGACCAGAGCAGCCCTTTGACTGGTCACAATGGTCAAATCCTAAACAATCCACTGAAAGAGAATATGAAACTTTTTCTGGGGATTTTGGAGAAGCTTTTGGAGATAAGGGATTCTCTGATTTTTTTGAAACTCTTTTTGGTGGAGGTTTTACAACAGGAAAAGCATCAAAAGGAACAAAATCCTCAAGAATGGCATTTAAAGGGCAGGATTATCAAGCTGAAGTAGAAATTTCCCTTGAAGAAGTTTTTCATGGTACTGAAAGACTATTGAATTTAAATGGTCAAAAAATTAAAATTAAAATTAAACCAGGAGTTCAGGACAATCAGAAACTCAGAGTTAAAGGAAAAGGGGCGCCTGGTATGAGTGGAGGCCCACAGGGAGATTTATTTTTAACTATTCTTATTTCTTCCCATTCTCACTTTGAAAGAAAAGGAGATAACCTGCATGTAAAAGTACCTGTTCATTTATACAAATTCATTTTGGGCGGGAAAATCTTAATAAGAACAATGAGTGGCAGTGTGAAAATAAATATTCCCTCTGGAACAGAAAACGGGAAAATATTAAGATTAAAAGGCCTGGGGATGCCTGTTTATAATAGCCCTGGAGTGTTTGGCGATATGTATGTAAAACTAAGTGTTCAAATCCCTAAAGATTTTTCTGAGAAGGAGTTGGATTTATTCAAACAACTAAATACCATTAAAAATGCTAAAAAACATGCAGGAACAGTATAATTCTACTGAAATTGCTCCAGCTAAGTATGCGGATTTCTTTGAAAAAGACTTCCTGTTTATAAGTACTTCATGTGAGCTAATGGAAAAAATGAAATTTTCAGATATCCATGAATTTAACAAAGCTGTAAACAGAGCAATGTTGGCTTGTAAAGCATTATCTATTTCTCTTAGTCAACATTTTAAAAGAATATATATAGGCGATGACAAAACATTAAATCAAGAGTGGCATTTTACTTCTTTAGCCTGTTATCTTGTAATTATTAATGCTGATCCTTCTAATTTTAATGTCGCAAAAGCTCAATTGTTTCTTTTTAATAAATCTTAATTCTTGATTAAAAAGATCAAAGTTTGAAACGGATAATAAATTTAACCATGATTTAATGGATATTTAATTAATCAAGAAATAGCCATCTTTTACAATGAGTACTTTCTTTAACACGCCAATCACATGAGTTCAGACTACTGGAAATTCATCCATTAATTTTTTTAATTTTGAGGATAATTTTATCATCCTGGTGGTTGGCATTGCTCCACTGGGACAAAATCATGACTGAATTAAAAAAATATTTTGAGAAAAATTATTGAATTTTTAAAATTGTTTAAGCAGGCATATATTGATCTTTCTAAAAAAGATCCTTTAATAATGGCAAGTTCAACAGCATATTTCACACTTTTTGCCTTGCCTGCCATTTTTTTTGTTTTGCTTAATGTTTTAGGTATTTTACTAAATCCTGAAATTGTTAGCGGGCAACTTTTCAGACGACTTCAAGACCTGTTAGGCTCTGATATTGCTAATCAAGTGGAACAAATACTGGGTTACTTTCAAAATATTGAAAGTAACTGGAAATTCTTAATTGTAGGATCTGTTTTTTTCTTTATTGTTTCAACTACTTTATTCATAGTAATTGAAAAATCAATTAATAAATTATGGGATATTATGCCAAGACCTAAAAATAAATTCTTAGGCGTTCTCAAAAAAAGAGTTGTATCCCTTTTGGTAATTCTAATTGGAGGAATTCTAGTTTTGCTTTCATTGGTAATAGATACACTGATTAATATTTTACAGGATTTTTTACCCGATATAATTTTCAATATCGATATAGTAGCTCTGGCAATAATTAATAAAGTAGTGGCCTTTTCAATAATAACATTGTGGTTTGCCTTATTGTTTAAAATGATTCCTGATGCCAGAATAAAATGGAAAATAGTTTGGGTAGGAGCAATAATTACTTCCATTTTATTTACCGGGGGAATGATTCTACTTCGTTTCCTTTTTATTGATAAGTTTGGAGAAATTTATGGTTCAGCAAGCGCCATTGTTTCTTTGTTGATATTTATCTTTTATGTTTCATTATTAATATATTATGGTGCTGCATTTACAAAAGCTTTTGCTGTTTATAAAGGGGAAAAAGTAAAACCATCAAAACATGCCGTAAATTTTACCATAAACATAGAAAACAAGTAGAATAATGGAGTTTGTTTTCATTAGAAACATTAATAATTTTCTGCTACGGATGTACCATAGAGCTTGGTTTTAGGCTGATAAAACAAAACTACTTCACTGCTATCTGTGGCAAAATCCATCATATAATTTCTAGTTTTTAAAAAAATCCTTTTCTCAGGGAATGCTGGAACATTCAACTCCTGCATAGACCATTCTTTAATATTAATTGTATTGTTTTTCACAAGTTTGCCAACTGTTTCAGGTAACATTAATTCTGTTTGATCGCTTAAGTATAAAATACCATTATTTGTATTGCCTGAATAAATATTAAAAGAAGTATAGGCAGGCCAAATGTTAAAAAGGTTAAAAATTGGTATTATCCAAGCTAAAACTAAAGTAGCTTTAGTAATATTTAAATGAAAAAAACCTGTTAAATTTTGAGAAAAATAAGAGTGTTTTCCAGAAAAAAGTAACAGAACAAATAGGGGCATAGCAAAACTCCATGGCCATAAAACAGTATTAAAATTATTTCCCAAAGGACCTGTAACAAGCAAATAATAAAGATGTACAACAATGGCTGTGATTATAGCTGCTTTTCTTGTTTTTATTAAAAGTAGTCCTATAGCTGTAAACACTTCCAATACAGGTAGCAGTAAACCCAATGATTGAACAAAGATAGACCCGTTAAAAGGTTTAGCAAACCAAGCTACTACTTCTGAAAAGTAGAGTTGGTTGAACTTGAAAATGCCACTCCAGAAAAAAACCCCACATATAAGTAATTGTAAGGCTGGATATATATAAGTAGGAATTGTTTTTTTTACTGTAAAAGAAAATATCATCAGCATAAGTA
>JALYPI010000292.1 GCA_030856445.1 Bacteroidota bacterium | reverse complement strand
ACCTCATACAGTTCCAGGAGAAACGGTAAATCGTTTATGCGCCTCTGGAATGGCCTCAACAATGAATGCGTCAAGAGCTATTATGACAGGAGAAGGCGATTTATTTATTGCCGGAGGTGTGGAAGGCATGACAAGAGGCCCCTGGGTAATTTCCAAAACATCAACTCCTTTTGGCCGCGATGCACAAATGTTTGATTCAAGCTTTGGATGGCGTTTTGTAAATCCAAAAATGAAGGAAGTATACGGTGTGGAAGGCATGGGTGAAACAGCGGAAAATTTAGCTCAAATGTATTCTATCAATAGAGATGATCAGGATATGTTTGCTTTTAATTCTCAACAAAAAGCTGCAAGTGCTCAATCTAAAGGCAGGTTTGAAAAAGAAACAATGGCTATTGAAATACCTCAAAGAAAAGGAGATCCTCTTATTTTCAATAAAGATGAATTCATTAAATCATCAACTTCTTTAGAAATTTTAGGCAAATTAAAACCAGCATTTAGAAAAGATGGTTCAGTTACAGCCGGAAATGCATCAGGTTTAAATGATGGAGCTGCTGCTATTTTACTTGCTTCTGAACTTGCAATTAAAAATTATGGTCTAATCCCTAAAGCTAGAATAGTTGCTTCAGCAGTAGCCGGTGTAGAACCCCGAATAATGGGAATTGGCCCGGTGCAAGCAGCAAACAAAGCACTCAAAAGAGCAGGCTTAACAATGGCTGATATGGATATTATAGAATTAAACGAAGCGTTCTCTGCTCAATCTTTAGCATGTATAAGAGAATGGAAATTGCAAGATAATGATCCTAGAATTAATCCGAATGGAGGAGCAATTGCATTAGGACACCCTCTTGGAATGTCCGGAAGCAGATTATTGCAAACTGCAGCTATTGAACTTTTCGAGCAAAATAAAAAATATGCCTTATGCACCATGTGTATAGGTGTTGGACAAGGTTATGCTGTTATAATTGAAAGGGTATAATAAATGCCAAAAATCCTTCGTATTTTAAATCGTTTCAACCTTGGTGGACCTACTTACAATGCAGCCTTGCTTAGTAAGTATTTGGCTCCTGAATTTGAAACATTGTTAATTGGAGGAGAAAAAGATGAATCAGAAGAAACTTCCCTTTTTATTGTCAAAAATCTTGGCTTAGAACCGGTTATTTTATCTGATATGAAAAGATCTATTAATCCTTGCTCTGATCTTAAAACTTATTATAAACTTAAAAAAATCATAAAGGAATTTAAACCCGATATTGTACATACTCATGCTGCAAAATCAGGGTTTATTGGTCGGCTTGCTGCACATCATTGCAAAGTTCCTATTATTGTACATACTTTTCATGGCCATGTATTTCATTCTTATTTCAATACTGCTAAAACAGGCCTGTATAAAAACCTGGAACGCTATGCAGCAGGATTTTCCCATGGAATAGTAGCTATTAGTGAGAAACAGAAATTCGAAATAGCTAAAATTCATTCCATTTGTCCCGAAGAAAAAATCAAAGTAATCCCGCTTGGATTTGATTTAGTAAAATTTCAGCAAAATTCACAGGAAAAAAGAAAGTCCTTTAGATCAAAATATAATATTGATGAGGATGAAATAGCAGTAGGAATAATTGGAAGACTTGTACCTATAAAAAATCACACCTTGTTTTTACAGGCTTTAAAAATAGTTTTAGATAAGACGACAAAGAAAGTAAGGGCCTTTATTGTTGGTGATGGCGAGGAAAGAAACAAGCTGGAAAGCTTAGCTCAAAGCCTTAATATACCCTTTTCCAGAAATGGGTTTAACCAAAAAACACCCCTAACTTTCACTTCATGGATTAAGGATATAGATTGGGTAAATGCAGGAATGGATATAATAGCATTGACTTCCCTAAACGAAGGCACCCCTGTAAGTCTTATTGAAGCACAGGCAGCTGGAAAGCCTATAGTAACAACGGCTGTGGGTGGAATTGAAGATGTTGTAATCAAAGGAGAAACAGCATTGCTTTCAGAATCTGCCGATCATATTGGTTTTGCTGAAAACTTATTGACTCTAATAGAAAACAATGATTTAAGAACTAAAATGTGTGAAGCAGGGCCTGATTTTGTAAATGAAAAATACCAATATCCAAGGCTAGTTACAGACATGAAATTGTATTATAATTCATTATTAAGTACGGTTAATTTAAAAAGATAAGGTTTGTAAATAAATAAAAATGATACTTTTGCGTTTAGCTAACACTATTTTTCTTACTTATAAGCTCATGTTCAAAATTCTTTTACCTGCTTTTGCAGCAATTGTAATTCTTACAGGTTGTAATTTTAATTCTAGCATTATGCTCAAAACAAAAAAGGGCTATAAATATGCTATTCCTCCAGAATCAGTTCAATCTGCTGAATACAAAATTTCATCCAATGACAATATCGATTTCAGAATATTTACAAATGATGGGTTTAAATTAATCGATTTAACTTCTTTAACTGAATCTGGTAATGCTGCTGCAGTAAACAGAACAAGATTATCTCAGGAATATCTTGTTGAATTTGACGGCATGATAAAGCTTCCAATATTAGGTAGGTTACCACTGAAAGGAATGACTATAAGAGAAGCGGAAAGATTTTTGGAAGAAAAATATTCTGAGTACTACATTAAGCCATTCATCTTAATGAATGTTACCAACAGAAGGGTTATTGTGTTTCCAGGCCAACATGGTAATGCCAGAGTTATACCCCTTCAAAACAATAATACTACTCTAATTGAAGCACTTGCTCTTGCAGGAGGAATTGCCCAGGTTGGAAAAGCAGATAAAATAAAATTGATCAGGGGAAATTTAATTGATCCTGAGGTTTATCTTATAGATCTTTCAACAATTGAAGGAATGAGACAAGCAGACCTTGTGCTGCAAGCTAATGATATTATATATGTAGAACCAAGATTAAGGCTTACTCAAGGATTTGTTTCAGAGATTGCTCCGATTATCAGTTTGATAACAAGCGCTATTCTTCTTTATACATTCTCAACAAGGGCATTCTGATTCTGATAAAAATTATATGTTCAACGGCAGTACACAAAAGACAGATGACATCGATAGGTACAAGGAGCGTCTTACGAATTTCAGCAAGGAATTTGAATTCGGTCTTTTCCTTATTGTAGTAAAAAAAAGTCTGATTTGGGTAATTTTATTTATTCTAACAGCGGCTGTAGCTGCCTTTTTATACTTACGCTATACTCCACCTATATATGAGGCAGCAACTATTATTCAGGTAAATAATGAAAATAATGCAAGCAAAGTATTAGGAGTTGATAAATTATATGATCAACAAGATATTTCCAAAGAAATAGAACTACTACGATCAAAGCTTTTTTTAAAACAAGCACTTAAGAATCTCCCCCTCACTGTTTCTTATTTTAATCAAGGAACCGTTTTAGAATATGAGCTTTATACGGGATCTCCATTTACTGTTGAGCTTATTGAATATAATCCAATAATTGAAACTCTCCCTGTTTTTGTGGATTTTTATGAAAACGGAAAAATTGATCTTTATTATAATATAGGTAACAAAGATACAACCATTTCGATCCTAGCTGATCAAATAATTAAATTGCCTTATTTTACTCTAAAGATCAACATAAATAATTATGATGCCATTAATGAACAAATAAAAAAGAACAAAAAAGAACGCTTCTTCTTTTCAATTTCTAATATCGACAGAACTACCAATAAATATTATAACAAACTTGAAGTCAAGCTAATTAATGCAAATGCAAAAACTATTCAAATAATAATTAAGGATAATAATCCCGAAAAATGTGCTGATATAGCAAATATTATTGCTGAGGAATACTTAAAGTACGAGGTGGAGAGAAAAAGCGAAAGCGCAATTAATGTACTTTCCTTTATTGATGATCAGTTAGAGGGGGTATACAGCAGGTTAAGAGAATCTGAAACTTCTATACAATTGTTTAAAACTGAAAACAAACTTACAAATGACAAAGATTTTATTTCTCTTAATATAGAAAAATTCTCAACTATAGAGAGTGAAATTTTAGCCCTGGAACTTCAGGAAAACATGTTAAAGGATATTATAAAAAGAATTACTTTATCTACAAAAGAAATAGATATTTACAGTCTGCTCCCTTTATTTGCAGGTTCAGATTATGAAGGAAATTCCATTACCGCAATTATCAAACAACTTCACACTTTATTGTTAGATAAAGAACTAGCACTTTTTGATGCAACTCCTACTAGCGGAAATATAAAAACATTAGAATATCAAATTGAAATTCAAAAAAAATTACTCATAGAAAGCATTCAGTCTTTAAGTAAAAAAACAACCGATAAAAAAAACAGGTTAATTGAAAAGGCTGATGAAGTTGAAAAAACCTTTTTAAAGGCGCCTTTAAAAGAAGTAGAATTCTCAAGATTGCAAAGACATTTTACCATAAATGAGAAATTCTATACCTTATTAATGGAAAAAAGAACAGAATATTCAATTTTGAAAGCAAGTTTTGTTCCTCAAAATCTAATCCTGGACAGGGCTCAAGCTCCTTCCAATCCGGTTTCTCCAGACAAAAGAATAATACTTACTGCATGTATTTTAGTTGGATTCCTTTTTAGTATAGGTTTAATCCTGGCTCGTTACCTTTTGCATAACGATATTAATAGTTTAAATGAAATTGTAAAATACTCCAATGCTTCCCTTGGAATACTTGGTATAGTACCAAAATACAAAAATGTGATTCCTGTTTCTCAACTTATTGTTAATAGAAATCCTAAATCTTTAATTGCAGAATCATTTCGTACAATACGGACTAATCTTCAGTTCATTTCAAATGAACCAGGGCCAAAGGTAATTGCCGTAAGCTCCACAATTTCAGGAGAAGGTAAAACATTTACCGCACTTAATCTTGGTGGAATAATTGCTTTTTCAGAAAAAAAAGTCATTCTGCTTGATTTGGATATGCGTAAACCAAAAATACACCTTGGTTTTAATGTTGATAATGAAAAAGGGATGAGTACTATCCTAATTGATAAAACCACCATTGAGGAATGTATTAGAAAAAGTGATTTGCCTAACTTTGATTTCATAACAGCAGGCCCAATTCCTCCAAATCCTTCCGAATTAATTATTAGTAAAAGAATGGATTCAGTTATTGAAAAGCTCAAAACAATATATGATGTGGTTATTATTGATAACCCCCCTGTAGGTTTAGTAACTGATGGAATCTCTATTTTTCAAAAAGCAGATTATCCAATATATGTATTTAGAGCAGAGTATTCAAAAAGGAACTTTATTCATAATGTGGACCGCCTTGTTAATGAAAACAAGATTACTAAGCTTTCTGTAATTTTAAATGGTGTAGATATAGAAAAAGCTACATACGGATATGGATATGGTTATGGATACGGATACGGGTATGGTAATAGTCAAAATTACGGGTATTACGATGAAGAAAAAAAGAAAGAAAAAAAATCAATATTTAAAAAGCTATTTAATAAACAATAATATCTGATGACAGTATTAGAAGCCCCTTTAAAAGGATTATATATTATTGAAAATAAGGTCTTTAGAGATGAAAGAGGATATTTCTATGAATCTTTTAATAAAGAAACACTTAAAAGAAATAACCTGGAATTTGATTTTGTTCAGGATAATATTTCCATGTCTTGCAAAAACACTTTAAGAGGACTTCACTTTCAAAACCCTCCACATGCTCAAGGCAAACTTGTAAGTGTTTTAAAAGGTTCAGTTCTGGATGTAGCTGTTGACATTCGTACTAACTCGCCAACTTACGGAAAACATTTTTCATTGGTATTATCTTCTTCAAATAATAAATCCCTTTGGATTCCTGCAGGCTTTGCTCATGGATTTCTTGCCCTTGAAGACCAAACCTGTTTCTTTTATAAGTGTACAAATTATTATAATAAAGATGCGGAAAGCAGTTTATGCTGGAATGATCCTGATTTAAATATTGATTGGGGCATTAAAAATCCAATTGTTTCTGATAAGGATCTTAAAGCAGGCGAATTTAAAAGCTTTAGTAGTTTGTTTTAGAATTTAATAATTCCTAATTTCCCATCTGAATCCGCACTATCGTTAATGGACCCGAAAAATTATTACTTACTTGTTTATTCTGTTTTCTTTGCAGGAACTTTTCTGTTTTCATTTTTAATTAATGGATTGTTTTTAAAATTTGCTGGTACTCTTGGAATAAGGGATACAAATGAAACCGTGATTAGATGGAGCAGTCAGTCAAAACCTTCCATTGGTGGAATTTCTTTTTACATTGTCTTTTTACTTTCCATTGTTGCTCATTTCATTATTTTTGAACCTGAAAAAGAATTCAATCTTCAGTTTTTAGGAATAATCTCTTCAGTTACCCTTGCATTTTTAATTGGCTTGGCTGATGATGCTTATAATACACAGCCTTTTTTAAAATTTACTGGTCAACTCATTTGTGGCTTTATTCTAATTTTTACAGGAACAGTCATAAATATATTTGATTCCGAAATTTTCAATATCCTTTTAACTGTTTTTTGGATAGTTGCAATAATGAATTCAATTAATATGCTTGATAATATGGATGGAATTACCACTATTGTAGCTATTTTCATTCTCTTTGCTGCTTTAATTATCATGTTCTTTCATCAGGATATTTCTAATATTTATTTTATGATCATATTAGGCCTAATTTCTGCTCTTATCGGATTTTTATTTTACAACTGGAATCCTTCAAAAATTTATATGGGGGATACAGGAAGTCAGTTTTTAGGATGCATACTGGGAATAGTTGGAATTCTTTACTTTTGGAATTACAATGAACTGAATCTTAAAGCTACTGGGTCTGAAAAAATTATACTTGTAGCACTTGCCTTTTTAATACCAATTAGTGATACAACCACAGTTGTAATAAACCGGCTTTTAAAAAAACAATCCCCATTTATTGGAGGAAAAGACCATACCACGCATCATGTTTCTTACCTTGGGTATACTGATAAAAAAGTGGCCAGGATTTTTTTAACCCTATCTGCTATCTCATTGTTTTTTGTTTTTGTAATTATTAATTTTATTAAAAACTGGGATTATTTTTATTTTACTCTGTTTTCAACATACATTATTTTGATTTTTGCTGTTTTATATATTATAACTAAGGTTACAAAAAAAGAAGAAATATAAGTTTCTTAAACAATATTTGAATAAATGAGGAGTATATAGGAGAATGAATATAAAAGAGAAGAATGAAGGGGGAGATGAAATTATAAATGAACTGGAAGTTCTTGAAGTTTCAGGTGCAAGAGTTCACAACCTTAAAAATATTGATGTTACCATTCCCCGCAATCAATTAGTTGTTATTACCGGTTTAAGTGGAAGCGGGAAATCATCCCTTGCTTTTGATACTATATATGCTGAGGGGCAAAGAAGGTATATTGAAACTTTTTCTGCCTATGCCCGAAGCTTTTTAGGAAATCTTGAACGTCCTGATGTAGACAAAATAACCGGATTAAGCCCGGTAATTTCAATAGAACAAAAAACAGTAAGTAAAAATCCACGCTCTACCGTGGGTACAATTACCGAGATTTATGATTTCCTGCGCCTGCTTTTTGCGCGAGCTTCAGATGCTTTCTCCTATAAAACAGGAGAAAAAATGATCCGTTATACCGAAAAAGAAATATTAAACATTATTCTTGAACAGTATAACCAACAGAAAATCATAATTCTTTCTCCATTAGTTAAAGGAAGAAAAGGACATTACAGAGAATTATTCGAACAGGTATTAAAACAGGGATTTATCAAAGTTCGTGTGGATGGAGAAATAGTAGACATTATTCCACGACTACAGGTAGACCGTTATAAAATACATGATATAGAAATAGTAGTTGATCGAATTGTTGCTAATGAGGAATCAACAAAAAGAATAATGGAGTCTTTGTCAGTTGCATTAAAAAAAGGCAAAGGCACATTAATGATTATGGATGTGGATACAGGAAAAGTAAGGCATTTCTCTCGCCATCTTATGTGCCCAACTACAGGTATTGCTTATGATGAACCAGCACCAAATATTTTTTCTTTTAACTCTCCCTACGGAGCTTGTGAAAAGTGCAATGGAATGGGTGAGGTTTCACAGGTTGATACTAAAAAAATAATTCCAAACTCAAAATTAAGTATTAAAAAAGGAGGCCTTGCTCCTATTGGGGAATACAAAAACAATTGGATATTTAGCCAGCTAGAAGCTATATTGGAAAAATATGGTTATTCACTTTCCGATCCAATTGAAAATATTGATGAGCATACTTTGAATACTATTCTTTTTGGAACGGATGAGGTGATAAAAGTTAAAAGTCATTCTGGAATTAGCGGTAGTAGCTTTACTTTAACTTTTGAAGGTATAATTAATTTCATTTCCAGGCTTAACCAGGAAAACCCTACTGCATCCATTAACAGATGGTCTTCGGAATTTATGAATACAGTTTCTTGCCCGGTTTGCCAAGGAAGCAGGCTTAAAATAGAATCTTTATCTTTTAAAATTGATGGTAAAAACATTGCTGACCTCTCTTCCATGGATATAATTCAGTTGCAGACCTGGTTTAATGATGTGGAAAGCAGGCTTGATGATAGAAAAAATATTATAGCCAAAGAGGTATTGAAAGAAATAAGATCAAGAATTGACTTTTTACTTGATGTTGGCTTAACTTACCTTACATTAAACAGAAGTGCTAAAACCCTTTCCGGAGGAGAAGCTCAGCGTATAAGACTGGCAACTCAGATAGGTTCTCAACTTGTTAACGTTTTATATATACTTGACGAACCAAGCATAGGACTCCACCAAAGGGATAATATGCGTTTGATAAAAGCATTACAAAATTTAAGAGACATTGGTAATTCAGTTATTGTTGTTGAGCATGACAAGGAGATGATAATGAATGCTGACTATGTTCTTGATATTGGACCATTGGCTGGAATTAACGGTGGAAGGGTTGTAGCAAGTGGAAAACCCCAGGACCTGGCAAAATTCAACACCCTTACCACTCAATATCTAAATGGAACTAGAAATATTGAAATACCATCTGAAAGAAGAAAGGGATCAGGAAAATCCTTAACCATTAAAGGAGCAAAAGGACATAACTTAAAAAATGTAACCGTTGAATTTCCTTTAGGAAAATTTATTTGTGTTACCGGGGTTTCTGGAAGTGGAAAATCAAGTTTAATTAACGGCACGTTATATCCTATATTAAATCAATATTTTTACAGATCTCTTCAAAAACCTTTAGAATATGATTCAATCATAGGTTTGGAAAATGTAGATAAAGTTATAGAAATTGATCAATCTCCTATTGGAAGAACTCCTAGATCCAATCCAGCAACCTATACAGGGGTATTTACGGAAATAAGAAATTTATTTACTTCCATACCTGAATCTAAAATAAGAGGCTACAAACCTGGTAGATTTTCATTTAATGTAAAAGGTGGAAGATGTGAAACATGTAAGGGTGCAGGATTGAAAACAATTGAAAT
Organism: Bacteroidota bacterium; assembly: GCA_030856445.1. Taxonomy (GTDB): domain Bacteria; phylum Bacteroidota; class Bacteroidia; order JACCXN01; family JACCXN01; genus JACCXN01. The sequence goes on along the minus strand of JALYPI010000292.1, from coordinate 17,398 downwards.
GAATTTTTTACCTGATGTTTATGTGGTTTGCGAAACCTGCCAGGGAAAAAGATACAACAGAGAAACTCTTGAAATAAGATATAAGGGCAAATCAATAAGTGATGTCCTGGAAATGACAATTGACCAGGCAGTGGACTTTTTTAAAAATATTCCTTTTATTTTAATCAAGATAAAAGCAATTAAAGAAGTAGGATTAGGATATATTACATTAGGCCAGCAATCAACAACACTCTCAGGAGGTGAGGCCCAGAGAGTAAAACTGGCTACCGAATTATCAAAAAGAGATACTGGTAACACCTTCTATATCCTTGATGAACCAACTACAGGTCTTCATTTTGAAGATATTAAAATATTGCTTGAAGTTTTAAATAAATTAGCTGACAATGGCAATACAATCCTTGTTATAGAACACAATATGGATATAATAAAAGTAGCTGATTATATAATTGATTTAGGGCCAGAGGGAGGAAATGCCGGAGGAAACATAGTTTGTACAGGAACACCTGAAGAAATTGTAAGTAACAACAAAAGCATAACAGGAGAATATTTAAAATTAGAATTAATAGAAAACAAAATATAGAATGGGACCACTAGACGATAAAATCAGACAAGCCTTTGCTGAAAAAGACTGGAATGAAATTAAAGTATCTGATTCATGGCAGATTTTCAAGGTAATGGCCGAATTTGTTACCGGATTTGAGAAAATGGCTAAAATAGGCCCTTGCGTTTCTATTTTTGGATCAGCGCGTACAAAACCAGATCATCCTTATTATAAACTAGCAGAGGACATTGCTTTTAAGCTCACAAAAGAAGGATATGGAGTAATCACCGGTGGAGGCCCCGGGATAATGGAAGCTGCAAACAAAGGAGCACAAGCAGGGGGTGGGAAATCTGTTGGTTTAAATATTGATTTGCCTTTTGAACAATATTCAAATCCTTTTATTGACCAGGATAAATTGATCACTTTTGACTACTTCTTTGTGCGCAAGTTAATGTTCATAAAATACGCACAAGGATTTATTGTATTACCAGGTGGCTTTGGTACACTTGATGAACTTTTTGAAGCACTTACATTAATTCAAACTAATAAAATTGGAAAATTCCCTATAATTTTAGTAGGAAAAAAACATTGGGAGGGTATTATTGACTGGATTAAAAATGTATTGGTAGAGGAAGTCAACAATGTTAGTCCTGAAGACCTTGATTTGATTGTTGTAGTTGATTCTGCTGAGGAAGCAGTAAAACAAATAGTTGATTTTTATTCCAAATATCTTCTTAAACCAAACTTTTAACTCTTTCCTTTTAGTTTCAAAAGACCTTTAATTCTCAATGATTCAGGCACGGATGAATAATTTAAAATAATTCATATGTTAACAGAAATACAGTTAAAAATTCACTTTTTTGATTAGAATATTTCTTTACTACATATTTTTGTTATACTTTTAATGAGTTTTTCTAGAAAACATGAGACTTTGCGCATAAATTTTAGTAAATAAATTCAATTATCAAATAATGATCCGGAATATTTCTATCTTTTTCAGTATGCTTATTTTGCTGATATTTCAGGCCATTTTCACCAATGAAATAACTGTAAAATCCAAAATGCCTGAAAAAATAACTCAAGGCGAGGAATTCATTGTTGAATTAACTGTAAATAAAAAAGAATTAAAAGGTTTTGCCTTGCTTTCCCAGGTTTTACCAGAAGGTTTCACAGCAACAGCAATTGAAAACAAAGATGCCTCATTTACTTTTAGTGATCAAAGAGTAAAATTCATTTGGATTGAACTTCCTGAAGAAGAAGAGTTTACTATAACTTATAAAGTAACAACCAAAGCTTCAGTTTCAGGTGAAAAACAAATTACCGGGAGTTTTTCTTATTTGATAAATAGCGATAAAAAAGTGTATAACATTCCTTCTTCTACTATATCTATTAAAGAAAAAGAAATAGCACAAAGCCCACCAGAGGAACCTGAAGAGGAAATTGAACAAGAACCTGTAGTAGCCATAGTAACCTGTGACAGAAATATTGATTATAATACAGATTCAAATTCAGAATTTATTGTTGAAATCAGTATCAACAAAACTGATATTGGAGAATTTGCAAAACTACAGGAAATAATACCTGTTGGCTTCTCTGCAACAGCTATTGAGTCTAACAAGGCTCAATTTTCATTCACCAATCAAATGGTGAAGTTTGTATGGATGAATTTGCCTGAACAAGAAGAATTCAAAGTTTCTTACCGAGTTAAAAAAGCCGCTGTTATTTCCGGGGACTATTTTGTTAATGGGGAATTTTCATATGTTGAAATAGACGGGGAAACAAAAAAATGTATTATTTCCAAAGAATTACTAGATATTAAACCAGAAGAAGAAATTATTGCTGTTAAGCCCGTAGAACCTGAGCAGGTAAAACCAGATCCAGTAAAACCTCTTGTTGAAATTACCCAAAAAGTACCTGCTCCTAAACAAAATGGAATACGTTATAAAGTTCAAATAGCAGCAGGCCATACTCTTGTTTATCCTGCTTATTTCACCCAAAAATACAATATCAATGAAGAAATTTATACAGAAATGCATGAGGGCTGGAATAAATACACAATTGGTGGATATACTGAATATAGCGCAGCTAAAGCAAATCGGGAAACTACAACTTCTGATTATAAATTAGATACCGGACCTTTTGTAACTGCCTATAATAACGGACAACGTATTACAGTTCAGGAGGCTTTAATGATAAGTAATCAAAAATGGGTCAAATAATTAAAATATCTTTATAGCTTTGTATAAGATAATTAAACTTTATCCTTTATTCATTAATTTTTGAAGTAGAATGAAATTCTTACGTTTATTTTTCATTTTACTGTTTTTTAATTCTGTAATTACAGTTGCACAAAACCAGGAAAAAGAAAAACAGGATCAGGTTTATCCTCAAGATAGCGAAGATAAAGTTACTATATTCAAACCTACTGCTGGATTAGGAATAGGTATCTTAAGTTATTTTGGAGATATTGGTTCTGCTTCTTTTAAAAATCCTATGACCTCCAGAATAGGTTATCAGTTTTTAGCTTCTACCAGACTTAATTCTTTTATCGATCTAAATTTTCATGCCCTATTTGGAAAAATCGAAGCCAATGAAAGATCAGTAGAAAGAAATTTAAATTTTCAATCTGAAATCAGAACTGGAGGAATAAGTATTTCCTATAATTTTCATCATATATTACCAAAACACAGAAAACTAGATCCCTTTATATCAATTGGCATAGAATCAGTTGAATTTTTATCAAAAACAGATCTTTTTGATGAACAAGGTAATCAATATAATTATTGGAGTGATGGCTCAATAAGGAGTAAGCCAGAAAATGATATAGATGCAGAAAGTGCCATTTATTTGCAAAGAGATTATATTTTTGAAACAGATATAAGAGAGTCAAATACAGATGGTTTTGGTAAATATGCTGAAAGAACATTTGCTATTCCTGCTGGAATAGGAGTAAGAATGTATCTTAATGACAATCTCGATTTTAAAATTGGAACTACTTTTCATTATACTTTTTCAAATATGATTGACGGCATAAGTGAAAACAGTGTTGGAAATAGAGTTGGAAACAGTCAGAATGACCATTTTTTATATTCTTCTTTTTCACTGAATTATCGTTTTACTGTAACAAAAAAAGTAAAGAAAAAGGATATTGAAAAAATATATTCCGATGTTGATTATACTGCTCTTGACCTGGAAGATGAGGATCAGGATGGAGTGAAGGATTTTGTTGACAAATGTCCTGAAACCCCCACAGGTGTAAAGGTAGATAAAAACGGGTGCCCATTAGACTCTGATTCAGATGGAGTTCCTGATTATCTTGATCTGGAAGCAAACACGGCTCAAAATGTATTTGTGGATAAAGATGGTGTTGCATTAACGGATGAGGCAATTTTGCTTCTTTATGAAACTTACATGGATAGTACAGGTAAGTTTGCTATTATTACAAAAACCCGGTATGAAGCAGAAATGCAAGCATCCAAATCGGAACAATACAGAGTACAATTAGGATCCTATACAAAAGGGATTCCTCCTGAACTGATAAATAAATTTTTAAGTTTTAAAGATGTTACATCAACAGAAGTAAACAGTGCAGTCACAGTTTATTCAGTTGGAAATTACAACAATTACAATGAAGCTCTTAAACGTAAAAATGAATTATTAAATTCTGGATTAAATGATGCCACTGTTGTTTTAGTACGTAACGGGAAATTTATTCCAGAAGGTGATCCTCGATTTACTATAGACTCAAAATTAAATTCTTCAACAAATACTTTGGCAGATAATAAATCTGGAAATAAAACAAACAATACTTCCAATACATCTGAAAACAATAACAGCTTTGAAGGAAGCAACAAAGACAAAGAAAATGTAAAAGTATCAGAAACAGGCGCAGGTTCAAATTCTAATAATGAAAATAGGACAGAAACAGGCGTGGGTTCAAATTCTAATAATGATAATAGGACAGAAACAGGCGTGGGTTCAAATTCTAATAATGATAATAGTACAAAAACAAATCCTGGCAAAAACAATGAAACTAATAATACCACTACAACTAATTTAATAACTACAAACACGAATACGCTTTCAAACAAGAACAATACTTCTGTTAAGGATATAAAAGAATCTAAAGACCCTAAAGATGTAGTTGTATTTAGAATTCAGCTTGGTGCCTATAGTCGAAAATTATCTAAAAATATTTTTGAAAATATTGATGATATAACTATTGTAACAAATGAAGATGGACTTAGCAGGTATTTAGCTGGCTCATATACTGATTATAATGAGGCAGTAAAGGAAAAAATAAATTTTGTATTAAATGGTTTTAATGGCTCATTTATAGTTGCATATAAAAATGGTAAAAGGATTCCTTTATCTACTGTTGGAGCAACCAAAGCAGCTCCTGAAAATTTAAACGATCCTGTAAAACCAGAAAGCGCGGTAAGTAAAGAATTAATTACATTTAAAGTTCAAATTGGTGCCTTTAAAAACGAAGTACCTGCAAATATTAGAATTAAATATAATTCGATAAAAGGTCTAGAAACACAACAAACGCCTTCTGGTTTAACAAGATACATTTCAGGCTCTTTCAATGATTATAATAAAGCTGTATCCTTAAAAAATGAAATGATAAATACTTATGGCATCTCTGATGCGTTTGTTATTGCCTACTTCAAGGATCAATTGATTCCCGTTCAGGAAGCACTCGAGCTGCTTAAATAAATCTTCTTTGTTTAAAATTTCAAATACAACCAATTGTTGTTGCAATTATTGAAAAATTTAAAATATTTCTTTTTATTATTTCCGGCTTTACAAATATCTGTTTGCGCACAAACAGAGGGTAAATTAGATGTAATTGATACACATACTGACATAAATTCAATTCTTGAAAAAGATACCATTACTCTAGATAAAATATCCCCATGGAGAGTATCAGGGGCTTTTAACACAAATTTCTCTCAAGTATATTTATCCAATTGGGTTGGTGGGGGAGCTAATTCTCATTCTGCCGCTGGTTTATTCCTTATAAGAACAAATTATCTTAAAAATAAAAATCAGTGGGATAACAGGCTTGAAATCGGTTATGGTTTTTTACAAAGTGAGACTGAGGGATTTTTAAAAACTGATGATAGAATAGATTTTGTTTCTAATTATAGTTATAAAGCCTTTAAAAACTTCAATTACTCTGCCTTATTGAGTTTTAACACACAAATGTCTCCCGGTTACAAAAAAGGTGATAAAAAAATACTTATTTCAGATTTCCTGGCTCCAGCCTATATTATTGGATCTTTAGGAATGAATTTAAAAAAAGGAGATGTTTTAACTATAATACTATCTCCACTAACAGGAAAATTCACTGTGGTAAATCAACCTGATTTACTAGCTGAAGGAGCATTTGGTGTAAATCCTGGTGAGACAATCAGAACTGAATTTGGTTCTTATTTTAAAGGCATGTTTCGAAAAGAAGATATTATTGAAAATGTTACCCTTCAAATTAAAATTGATCTGTTTTCAAACTATCTTTATCAACCTGAGAATATTGATATTAATTTTGAAACTATGATTATTCTAAAAGTAAATAAATATTTAAATGCAAATATTGCCACCCATCTTTTATATGATCATGACATTGAATTTGGAATTGATAAAACAGGTGACGGAGAAATTGATCATTATGGTCCAAGAACCCAATTTAAAGAAGTTTTAAGTGTTGGTTTGTCTTTTAAATTTTGACTATGTTATTTTTTTATGCTAAATTTGAATTCACTATTAATTTATTTAACATCCTTTAATTATGAAAATATTATTGACAAGTGTTACTTTAGTAACTATTTTATTTATGGCCAGTACTGTAAATGCTCAAGAAAAAAGGGAAGTAAAAGCTGAAACAAAGGAAGTAAAAGCTGAATCAAAAGTTGAATCTAAGGAAACGCCCGCAACAAGAGCAACGCCTGCAACTAAAGAAGCTCCTGCAACAAAAGCTACTCCTGCGACTAAAGCTGCTCCTTCAACAAGAGCTACGCCTGCAACTAAAGCTGCTCCTGCAACTAAGGCTGCTCCTGCAGAAAATAAAGAAGTTAAATCCACAAAAAGAAATTCTGAAACAGAACCTACAAAAATTTCTGTTACGGATGATGGAGTACCTGCTGACAACAAAAGAAAATCAGACCAGTAATTTTTTAAAATAAAAAAAAAGGGGCTTAAATTATTTTTAAGCCCCTTTTTTTTATACTATTTGCTTGGTGGTGGCAATACTGTGGCAATTACTTCCGATTTAAATTCACATCTTTTATGTTCACCATCGCAAAAAGGTTGATTATTACTTTGGCCACATCTGCATAAAGATATTACAGTTCTTCCCGATAAGTCAAAAGAATTACCACTTGAATCCAACAACTCAAAATCTCCTGATATTTTTAATGATCCGTTGTTATTTACAATTATTTTAGTAGACATTATTATTGTTTTTATTATTATTGGTTTAGATATTATTGGTTTAGAATTTAGGGCAAGGTACAATAATTCTCTTTTTCTTCTTAGCCGGACGACAGAATATATAATTTAATGTGATTTCATGAGCTCCAGCAGTTGAAGTGGAAAGACGAGAAACAGTAAAATCATAACTGTATCCTATTTGCAATTTATCCACAACAAAACCAGCTAATAAAGCCAATGCATCATGGTTAGAATATCCAGGCTGATACGCTTTAAATACAGGAATCCCTCTATACCAAACTCCAAGAGTCATAACAGAATATCCATAGTATAAACCAACATCTACCTGATCAAATTTACCTTGGGATTTATAATTAAAAGCGGGGTAAATTGAATATTTTCCTTCACTCTTTTCGCCAACAGGCTCATCCAAATCAATTTTTGCACCAGCATGAATTGAATATTTGACAGGAATTATACTATTATCATTTATTAGTGATTGATTTGGTCGATTAAGATGATGAGCAGAAAATCCAACCCAAAAATTCGAAGAATAAACAACAGCACCAGTAGACAAGTCAGGATATAGAGCCATTTCTGTGTTATTTGCATGAATTGAGCTGGTTGCTCCTCCCCTTGCAATCTGATCTCCAAAAATAAGATCATTGTAATTTATATTCCTGCTTGTTATACCCCCTTGAAGTCCAGCTCTTGCCATTATAGTTCTGGTTATTGGAATTTCATAGGCATATAAAAAATTTATTCCTGTAGAGCGAAGTTTTCCTGAACCTGCTTTATCATTTGTAAGCAATACACCAAAAGAGCTGTTGGTAGCTGGCAAATGCTGATCATAAGAAAGTGTATATGAAATATAACTTCCTGGAATGGATGGCCATTGGTCCCTGAAATTTGATGACACTCTGGAACATCCATGAATCCCGGTGAAAGCAGGATTTAAAAAAGTCTGGGCTGCATAAAATTGAGTGAACTGCATATCTTGGGCAATACTGGGTTGATAAGTTACTATCAGCAGTAAGCTTCCCACAAATATAATTTTATATATAATCCTTTTCATCATCTTATGACTAATTCTGCTGGTTAGAAATTCTTGTGAGTTTTAAAGGTATTAGAGGTGTATGTGAACCAACAATATCAGAATATGGATAATACCCCTCTGCCTCTACTATCATTCTATAAGTCTTTCCTGGGGTAATGATCATTATAAATTTACCTGTAAGGATATTCGTAAGGTATATTCCGTGAATTGTATTGTTTTCTTCATCAATAAGCCTGATATCAGCCCTTAAAGGTAAATCTGTATTATTATGAACAGATCCTTTTAAAACAGCCAATTCAAAATCCTCATCTGGTAACACTACTTTATAAATATCTGACTTTCCTATACCTGATGGTTTTTTTGAAGCATAAAAGCCTTCATTCCCATTAACATTAAGCACAAAATAAATATCATCCGCAATTGAATTAATTGGATATCCTAAATTCTCAGGATTTGACCAATCACCTTGTTCCCCTTTTACAGTTTTAAAAATATCATATCCTCCCATTGTATTATGACCTTTTGAACTAAAGTAAAGGGTTTTTCCATCAGGATGAATAAAAGGAGCATCATCATCATAACTAGAGTTGACTGTTGGACCTAAATTAACAGCTTTACTCCATTCTCCATTGGGTAATTTCACAACTCTGTATATATCTTTACCTCCAAATCCCCCTGGACGATTACTTGAAAAATATAATGTTTCACTGTCTGCTGAAATACTTGCACTTGGTTCCCATCCCTCTTCTGTATTGATATCTGAACCTAGTTTCACAGGTTGTGTCCAATCATTGCCATCAAATGTTGATTCATATAAATCCCCACCTGTCAAACTTTGATTTGTTCTGTAAATGAAAAGCTTTTCCCCATCAGCAGAAAGTGCAACACTAGCGTCATGTCCGCTTGTATTAATATTCTGACTTATACCTTTTGGCTCTGTCCATTTATCATCAATCTTTTTAGATATGTATATATCCTCAAAGTATTCTCCGTAGGGATCAAGTAAGACACCAGTGCTGCCTTCACGTCTTGAGGTAAAAATTAATACAGTGCCATCTGCAGATATAACCGGAGCATAATCAGAGTTTGATGAATTAATAACTGAACCCAGGTTTTCTATTTTCACATTAACCGGATTTCTTACCAAGTCGATAGCATTACGGGTAATTATAATTTGTCTGTCTATTTCCTGATCCAAAAAACTCTTTTCACCCTTTTGATTCCTATATTGATTATAAGCAGATAAAGCCCTTTCAAAATTTGATTCAAGATGATATAGATTCCCTAAATAATAAAAAGCATCAGTCTGATCTATTTTAGCTGCTGTTTCAAAATAAGGAATTGCTTCTGTCTTTTCATTACTCATATAGAACAAGCAAACACCAATTTTGAAATTCAACTCACTACTCTGAGGAGCAATAATAAATAGCTCTTTATAAATTTCTAATGCTTTTTTAAAATCATTGAAATCATAAAAAGTATCAGCTGATCTTTTTTGTCGAACATAATCTTTATTGATCTGTTGTGAAAATAAGATCTGAAATGCAAAAACTAAAAGTGTAAGTATAAGTATATGTTTTTTCATAAATTATCTTAATAATGTTACATCACCAGCTTTGCTAAATACTCTGTTATCATTAAAACGGGCATTAATTTTCCAAACATAAACATCTTGTTTACTCAATTGCCCTCTGTAATATCCATCCCAGCCGATTTTCAAGTCAAATGTTTCAAAAATCAGTTCTCCCCATCTATTAAAAATCATCATATGAAAATCATCTACACCAACAGTATAAGGAAAAAACACTGTATTATCAAGACTATTTGGATTATAGCTTCCACCTGAAGGCCCTGAGGAATTAGGAGTAAATGCAGTTGGTACAAGAATATTTCCAGTTGCAATCACCTCAACAGAAGTTGTATCTATACATCCAAACTCAGTTGTTGTAGTAAGAATGATAGTATATGTTCCCGCTTCACTATAAGCATGTTTTGGATTCTCCTGAGTTGAAGTAGAGCCATCTCCAAAATTCCAATGATAAGTGTTCCCATTTACTGATTGATTACTAAACACAACTGATTCGGGAATAAAAACAACTCCAGGGTTTGCTGTAAATGCAGCTTCTGGATTTGGATATGCATTGACAACATTTGTAGTTCCTGTGGAAGTTGAGCTGCAACCACCAGAAGTAGTAGCAATAAGGGTAATAGGATATGTTCCTGCAGAATCATAAGTATGAACAGGGTTCTGAAGATTTGATGTGGTACCATCTCCTAAATCCCATTGCCAATTAGTTATCGCGTCAATAGTTGAAATTGAAACATCAACAAAATTAACTTCATGTGAAATACATCCATTGAATCCGTTGTTTGACATTTGAACATCAGGAACTGGCTTGAAATCTATTTCAAATGACTCTGTTACCTGTACATTACAAGTACTATTTGTAACGGTTACCGTATACATTGTTGGATTTTCAGGAGTTACAACAAAAGCTCCCGGACCTGTCCAGGTAGAATTCGGGCTCCAGGAATAACTTAATAATGAACTGTTTGCATTTGAAACTGTAGCATACACCAATCCTTCATATCCTGGACAAACAGAAGGTGTACCTTCTACCAATAAATCTGATGGTTCCAGAGAAATTACTGTTACTGCAATAGTTTGAGAATTTCCTGGACAACCAAAAGCATCGTAAGCTGTTACTGTATAGTTAGTTGAAGTTAAAGGACTAACACTATGTGAGCTGGAAGTTCCAAGACCATTATTCCAAAGGTAAAAGTAATTACCGCTTCCTCCACTTGCACTTGCTGAAATCTGCGCGCTATTCCCCTTACATATTGAAGTGTCCTGAGAAACAACAGTAACAACTTGTGTTGGTTGGGTAATATTAACAGAAGCAGTTGCAATACATCCTTTATTATCAGTTATTGTTACTGTATAACTACCCATAGGTAAATTAGTAGCAGTCTGAGTAGATTGAGTTGGAACAGAATTCCAACTGTAACTAAAAGGTGATGTTCCTCCACTACCCTGCCCTGTTGCTGTTCCATTGCTTCCTCCAATGCAACTTACATTGGTTGAATTTGCAACAGCTGCTACCAATTGAGAAGGCTCAGTAATAGTTGTGTTTACATTTCTTATACAACCATTATTATCTGTTACAGTAGCTGTATAAGTTCCTGCAGGTAAATTATTTGCAGTAGCGTTAGTTTGAATAGGAGTACTGTTCCATGAATAAGTATAAGAGGGAGTTCCTCCATTAGCAGCAACTGTAGCCATACCATTACTTCCTCCAGAACAATTAACTGCTGAGGATGATGTAATAGAAGCATTTAAGTTAGTAGGCTGGCTGATAACTACAGAAGTAGATACAACACAACCCAAGGCATCTGTAATGGTTGCTGTATGAGTTCCCTGATTTAATCCTGTAGCATTACCAGATGTATTACCACTTGGAGCCCATGAATATACATAAGGAGCAAAGCCATTTTGAGGCACAACACTTGCTGTTCCATTATTTCCACCAAAACAAGAAACATTAGTTGAAGAACTAATTCCAGCAGTAAAGCTTGGAACATTGGATATGGTAACTTGAGCTGAACTCTGACAACCATTAGCATCAGTAACTATAAATGTATAAGTATTAGGAGTAAGATTAAAGGCATTAATACCAGTTCCCCCCGAAGGAGACCAATTATAAGTATAAGAACCTGCTCCTCCTGTTACATAGGCATAGGCTTTTCCATCACCAAGTTGGCAATAAGCATCACTGTAATTTGTTATACTTGCTTCTAGTAAGGTAGGCTGGTTTATAACAACGTTAGCTGCTGTGTATGAACAACCATTGGCATCAGAAACAACAACAGAGTAACTTCCAGCAGTAAGGCCAGAAGCTGTTTGATTGGAGCTTGAATTGGACCATGCATAAGTATAAGGAGCAGTTCCACCTGAAGCATTTACAGTAGCAGAACCATTATTACCTCCAAAACATAAAACATTGCTTTTAGTTATACTTGCCGTTAATGCTGAAGCAGGTTGAGTAACTGTAGCAGAATTACTGGTTTGGCATCCTTTATTATCAGTAATTGTTATTACATATGTTCCAGCTAATTGGCCAGTTACTGTTTGAGTAGTTTGACCAGAAGGATTCCAGAAATAAGTATATCCACCATTACCTCCGGATGCATTAACACTTACTGAACCATTTGCCCCACCAAAGCAACTAACTGCCGTTGAACTGACAGTTGAAGTCAAAGGGGCTGGTTGATTAATAATTGCACTGGATTGAGTAACACAACCATTGGCATCAATAACAGTAATTAAATATGTTCCAGCAACTAAATTAGATGCAGTTGCTCCAGTTCCTCCTGAAGGTGACCAGTTATAACCATAAGGCGTAACACCTCCTGAAACATATACTGTAGCGTTTCCATTGGCTTGCCCATTACATATTACATCATTTTTAGTTGTAGTTGAATTTAATTGTAAAGGTTGTGTAATCGTTACGCTTCTGGTTATCTGACACCCATTTGCATCGGTGGCTGTCACTGAATAAGTTCCAGCAGTTAAACCAGCCGCAGACTGACCGGTTTGTCCACCAGGAGACCATAAATATGTATAACCCGCAGAGCCACCTGAAACATTTATTGTTGCAGTGCCATTTGATCCATTAAAACAGGATACATTTTGTTGATTAGTTGTAGCAGATAATGCTAATGGTTGAGTAACAGTTGTTGAACCAGAAATTTGACAACCATTTGCATCGTTAACTGTAACAGTATATGTGCCTGCTGTTAGCCCTGAAATTGTTGAATTTGACCCTGGAACAGGAGACCAGGAATAAGTATAGCCTGGAGTACCTCCATTAGGTATTGCTGTTGCTGTTCCATTATTCCCTGCATTACAGCTTACATTTGTTGAAGTAAGTGAAGCAAAAACAAGACTTGTAGGTTGAGTTATAGTTATACTTTGTACTGCCTGGCATCCTTTAAAATCTGTTACTGTTACAGAATATGTACCAGCAGCAAGATTTGAAGCTGAATTTCCTGATGATACAGAAGGAAACCATTGATAACTATAAGGACTTGTACCTCCGCTAACAAAAACAGAAGCAGAACCAGAGTTTCCTCCAAAACAGGCAACGTTATTTTGAGAACTAATAGAAACAGATAATGCCGAAGCTGGTTGAGTAATTACTGCAGTTGCTTGGAAAGCACATCCATTTGCATCGGTAACAGTTACTGTATGACTTCCGGCAGCAAGGCCTGAGGCAAATGAACTTGTAGAAGCTGATGTATTCCAGGAATAACTATAAGCAGATGTACCACCTGAAACCACAACAGAAGCAGTACCATTACTTCCTCCGAAACAACTTACATTAGTAGTATTCCCTATTGAAACAGCTAATAGTGATGGTTGAGTAATGTTTACAAGATTATTTGTAGTACAGCCATTATCATCTGTAACCGTTACTGAATAAGAACCGGCTACTAATCCTGAAACAGTTTGATTAATATTAGAGTTGGACCAGGAATAGGTGTAATTTGGAGTTCCTCCCGTTGCATTAACTGTAGCTGAACCGTTGCTTCCTCCGTTACAAGAAACATTTGTACTAGTAGTGGTTGCAGTTAAAGCGGCAGCAGGCTCAGTTATAATAGCAGTTGTAGAACTTATCACGCATCCTTTGGCATCAGTAACAGTTGCAGTATAGGCACCTGCTGTAAGCCCTGTAACCGAAGGTGAAGTATAAGCACCCGGATTCCATAAATATGTATACCCAGGTGTTCCACCATTAACCGCTACAGTAACAGAACCGTTATTTCCACCAAAACATAATATATGAGAATTTACTGTGGCAGTTGCAGTAAGTAAGGTTGGTTCGGTTATTACAATTGAAACAATAGTGTCACAACCATTTACATCTGTAACAGTAACTGAATAGGTTCCTGCACTTAAACCCGTTGCCATAGAATCTGTTTGAACTGGAGAAGTATTCCATAAATAAGTATATGGTGAGCTTCCTGTTGCAGGAGTACTCCCTGATGCAGTTACTGTTGCTGTTCCATCATTTCCTCCATTACAAGAAGGATTTGTTTTAGAAGTAAAAATTTGAAATTGTGGGGGCTGAGTTATTTCAGGATTAGTAGCAGCTAGTCCCATACAGCCATTAGCATCGGTTACAGTAACTATATAAATTCCTGCAGTTAGACCTGTGGCTAAAGTATCTGTTTGTACAGGAGATGTATCCCATGAATAAGTGAAAGGAGCAGTTCCTCCTATTTGCCCAACAATAGCGTAACCATCATTTCCACCATAACAAGTAACATTTTGAGTTTCATATATTACAGCCGAAGGTCCTGCAAAATTATTTAACAATGCTGTTCCTTGTTGAATACAACCCATGGCATCACTTACAGATACAACATAAGCACCTGCTCCTATATTGTTAATGGAAGAACCAGTTCCCCCTGTAGACCAAGAATAGGTATAGCCAGCAACTCCCCCACTTGCCACTACAGAAGCCTCACCATTGTTTAAATTACATGTAGCATCAACAGTTGAAAGATTTAAAACAATTTCCGTTCCTTCATTTACAACAATCTGATTAGAATGAGTACAGTTGTTTTCATCTGTGATATATACAGTATAGGTTCCCGCAGTTAGGTTCGAAATTGATGGAGTTGTATCTCCTCCTGGTATCCATTGATAATAATAAGGAGCAGTGCCTCCAGAAGTCGTAGCAGTTGCACTACCATCACTTCCTGCAAAACATGTTGCAGGAGTAGAAGACATTAGGGCAGAAAGTGCCGCTGAGGGTTCAGCAATAATTATATTTACAATTTCCGTACAACCCATTGCATCAGTTACTGTAACTGTATAACTTCCAGCTGCCAAACCATTTTCTGTAGCTGCTGTTCCTCCTGAAGACCATGAATAAGAATAACCTGGAGTTCCACCAGAAACTGAAACAGATGCTGAGCCATTATTTCCTCCAAAACAACTTACATTACTTACAAAACCTACAATTGCATCAAGAATCACTGGTTCTGTTATAATCACATTTTCTATTAAAATACAGTTATTTGCATCCGTTATAGTTACAGTATAATTACCTGCAATTACTCCGGAAATGCCTGCTCCAGTAGTGGAATTACTCCAACTGTAAGTATATGGAGAAGTACCCCCTGAAGGAATTACTAAAGCAGCACCATCACTTCCACCATTACAGGATACATTAGTTATATTTATAGTTGCAGTAATAGGATCTATTGGTTGTTCAATTATTACAGATGCATTCGCTACACACCCCTTATTATCAGTAACTATTACAGAATAAATCCCTTCCTGCAATCCTGAAATAGAAGATGAAGTAGCTCCCACTGGTGTCCAGTCATAATAATAAATACCATTTCCGCCATCAACAATTGCTGTAGCTGTACCATCAGCTCCGCCAAAACAATTTACATCTGTAGCATCAATAATAACAGTTAGTAAATCTGGCTCTGCAACTACAACTGTTTCAACTGCAATACAAGCATTTTGATCGGTAACTGTTAGAGTGTAAGCTCCTGCAATAAGATTAGATTCTAATGAAGTATTTCCACCTGAAGACCAGGAATACGAAATAGTTCCTGTTCCTCCGGAAACATAAGCCTCAGCAGAACCATTATTTTCTCCAAAACAATTTACATCAGTTACAATTACTGCTAAATCAAGTGTATCTGGCTCTGTAATAGTTGTATTTAAGGTAATTTCACAACCATTCTCGTCCGTTCCCGTTACTGAATATACACCAGCAATTAATCCTGTTGCTGTTTGACCTGTTTGAGAATCAGACCATAAATAAGTATAATTAGGCGTTCCGCCAGTAAGGTTTAAAGTGGCTTCTCCAGTATTTCCTCCATTACATAGTACATTATCAGTAATTAATACGCCTTCAAGTAAATCAGGTTGAGTAATTTCTGCAATTGTATCAAACTGGCATCCTTTATCATCCGTAACTGTAACTGTATATGTGCCTGCAGTAAGCCCTGTTTCTGTTGCTCCGCCCCCCCCTGATGACCAGGAATAAAGGTAAGCAGGAGTTCCACCCGAAACATTAACAGTGGCAGATCCATCGTTAAAACCATTACATGAAACATTGTTTTCAATAACAGTTAATGCAATTGGTGTTGGTTCTAGAATATCAATAACAATTGTTTCTTCACATCCATTAGCATCAGTAACTATAATTGTATGAATTCCTACAGATAATCCTGTTGCACTATTTGTTAAAGAAACAGAAGGAGCCCAGTTGTATGTATATGGTGCTGTACCTCCTGTGGTAATTACTTCAGCAGTTCCATCAGCTCCTTCAAAACAAGAAACATCAGTTTGAGTAGATGTAAGAGTTAAAGCTTGCAAAGGTTCTTCAATTATAGTTGTGCTTTGATCAGTACAACCATTAGCATCGGTAACTGTAACGGTATAAGTTCCAGCAGATAAACCTGATTCAACACTCGCGCTACCTCCTGAAGTCCAGCTATATGTATATGGAGTTGTTCCTCCCGTTACTATTACAGAAGCTGACCCATTGCTCCCTCCATTACAACTTACATTATTAACTGATCCCTCAAGAGCAATTAATTCCGCAGGCTCTGTAATTGTAGAATAAATAACAAAAGAACAACCATTTACATCAGTTATCTCAACAGAATAATTCCCAGCTATCAAACCTGAGATGGAAGAAGTGGTTTGATTATTAGACCATAAATAAGAATAAGGAGAAGTTCCACCTTGAACATTGAGTGAAATGCTTCCATTACTACCATTAAAACAAGAAACATTAACTATTGATGTTACTGCTGTGATAGAATCTGTAGGTTGAGTAATAATAACATTAGCAATCCCCTGACAACCAAGAGCATCAGTAACAGTAATTACATAAGAGCCGGCAACCAGACCAGTAGCTGTAGGAGAAGAACTTCCTGAAGACCAGGAATAAGAATAATTTGGCGTCCCCCCTGTTACATCAACTGTTGCCCAACCATCAGAACCATTATAACACCCTACATTTCCTTGTGCAGAAATTGATGATGTAATAAGTGGAGGCTGCGTTATGGTATATGAAGGGGATATTTGACAACCGTTTGCATCAGTAATGGTAACACTATAAGTACCAATTGGCAAATTCCCAACTGAGGAAAGATTAGTTCCATTGTGTGGCCATGAGTATGTATAGGGTGGTGTTCCACCGTATGGAGTCACTGCAATACTACCATTGCTACCCAAAAAACAGGAAACATTGGTAATTACAGCTGTTTGTGTTAAAGTATCAGGTTGAATTATGACGCCTGATTCTGTTGTGTAACAACCATTTCCATCA
>JALYPI010000284.1 GCA_030856445.1 Bacteroidota bacterium | reverse complement strand
CCTATGGCTGATAAAAATCCAATTACATAAAGTGCTAATAATGCTATACCCTGTATATTGAAAATTCCAGCCACTTTAATTGGTGGAATTACAAGCGCGATTAATAAAGTATAAACAGGAATTCTGGCAGAGCAACTAATTAAAGGAGTAACCAGAATTGTAATCATTCTTTCTTTCCAATTGCCTATTGTTCGGGTAGACATAATAGCAGGTATAGCGCATGCAGTTCCGCTTAAAAGGGGTATTACGGACTTGCCATTTAAACCAAATTTTCTCATCATGCGGTCCATAATAAAACTCACTCTGGCCATATAGCCAGTATCTTCCATTATCCCAATAAATGCGAAAAGAAAGGCAATTTGAGGTATAAATATCATTATGCCACTTAATCCTGCAATAACTCCATCTACTATCAGACTGTTTAATACACCTTGAGGTAATTGGGAGGAAATAAAAATTGATAATTGTATAAAACCCCATTCAATAAATTCCATAGGGTAAACAGAAAGATTAAAAATAGCCTGGAAAATCAGAAACAGTATTGCAGCAAAAATTACAAACCCCCATATTTTATGAGTTAAAATCTTATCTGCCTTTGAAGTAAAGTTATTTTGAATGACCTTAGAATCATAAGAGGAACATTCTCGTAAAATTTCAGATATATATTTATATCTAAAGATTGTTTCATCATTTTGCTGTTGTTTTTCGCTAAAACTATGTTTGTTGATAATATCAGCAATGGTCTTTAGTTCTTTTTCATGCTTTTTTTCCTTACCTAATCTATAATTACAGGCTAACTGATAATTTCCATATGCCTGTTCAGAGGATGAATTAAATAGTGCATTTATATCTGAGGAAAATTCTGGAGCAACATCAGCAATATTATAAAAAGAAACTTTGGGTTTTGATAATGAATCTTGAAGTGCGTTTTTTAATTCTATTATTCCCTTGTTTTCTCTGGCATTCATGGAAATAATCTTTATTCCCAACCTTTCAGATAAACGATCAATATTTATAATTTTCTTTTGTTTATCAACCAAATCCATCATGTTAAGCACAAGGATGCATGGTTTTTTAAGATCAATTACTTGAGTAGCGAGCAATAGGCTCCTTTTTAAATTAGACCCATCTGCTACAATTACAACCACATCAGGAGAATCATTATCTGTTGCATCGCACAATACCTTGTGTGTAACTGATTCATCAAGAGATTTGGGATACAAGCTGTATGTGCCCGGTAAATCTATTATTAGGGTTTCTTCTCCGTTTGGCAATTTGCATTTGCCTGTTTTTTTGTCAATTGTTACTCCGGGAAAATTGCCGATCTTTTGATTCAGGCCAGTGAGAATATTAAATATGGTGGTTTTCCCGCTATTGGGGTTGCCAGTTAGTGCAACTTTTAGCGGTTTTGTTGAAAGTATGGTGGTGGAATCAGTTGTATGATCGGCAGTGATGGACACAGTGAAATGTTATATTTTATTTTGTATGGTTGTTATTTATGTAATAATTATGGTTTGCGCTTCAGACTTTCTCATAGTCATTAAATAGCCTGAAATATTAACTATTAATGGATCACCCATAGGAGCAATTCTTTCCAATGTAATTTGTTCACCAGGCAAACATCCCATTTCCAGAAATTTAAGTGAAAGAAAGTCATCTGAAAACTCTTTAATAACAGCAGTTTCACCTAATTTTAAATCAGAAAGATTACGTCCTTTATTCATGGTATTTAGAATAATTCTTAATAGGGTAAAAGTAAGCAATAATTATATATTAATATTGCCGTTATTAAACAATATGCTCCATTTTGGGCAATCATTGCACCGATTTTTTTTCCGGAATAAAGAACAACCACTTGATAGTGTAATTAAACTTACAAGAATTAAAAGCAAAAGTCGTTTGTTTGTTTTCTGTATTGTCATGAAATCATTAATAAGGGTAAAAATAAGAACCCTATATTTAATAAAGAAATGTTAGTCAAAAATTATTAATAGCAACGTTTTATTGAAATAGATATTTTTATATTTTTTTAATCTCTGATGAATTCAGATATTTGAGGCTTAATAGTAAAATTTTTAATGAAAGTATTTTTTCATATAGGCAGATATTACCATTTGATTTGGAGAGCTTTTAGCAAACCGGAAAATTTCAAAGTTTACTGGTGGCAAATAGTAAAAGAGATTGATTCTCTAGGAATAGGTTCTTTCAGTATAGTTGCAATTATTTCCATTTTTATGGGAGCTGTAATAACCATACAGTCTGCCTTTGGTTTTGATAGTCCATGGATTCCTTTATATGCAGTAGGTTTTGCTACCAGGGATTCTGTAATATTGGAATTTTCACCAACTATTGTTAGTTTAATATTAGCAGGTAAAGTAGGTTCTAATATTGCTTCTGAGATTGGAACTATGCGTGTAACAGAGCAAATTGATGCCCTTGAAATAATGGGTATAAATTCCTCCAGTTATTTAATTTTACCAAAAATCATAGCAGCGGTGTTTATTTTTCCTTTTCTGATTATCCTGAGTATGTTTCTAGGGATTTTCGGTGGTTGGGTGTTTGGTGTGCTTACCGGAGTTGTTTCCTCTTTTGAATATATTTATGGATTACAATATCAGTTTAATCCCAATAATGTCAATTATGCTTTAGTTAAAACAGTGGTGTTTGCATTTATAATTACTACAGTTTCTTCCTATCATGGCTATTTTACTAAAGGTGGAGCTCTGGAAGTAGGTGTTTCCAGCACTAAGGCTGTAGTTTACAGCAGTATCCTGATTTTATTATTTAACTTCCTACTTACTCAAATACTCCTGGCATGATAGAAGTTAAAAATTTATATAAATCATTTGGAGATCTTCAGGTTCTTAAAGATATCAATATTCAGTTTGTAAAAGGTAAAACTAATGTGATTATTGGACAAAGTGGATCTGGGAAAACAGTTTTATTAAAATGTTTGGTAGGCTTGCATGATATTGATCAGGGACAGGTGATTTTTGAGGGTAACACATTTCATGATATGCCCCTTAATGATAAAAAGGAAATTAGAAAAGAATTAGGCATGCTTTTTCAAGGGGGTGCATTGTTTGATTATATGACGGTTGAGGAGAACGTTAGATTTCCTTTAACCATGTTTACAAAAATGAGCATTGCAGAACAAAAAGAGCGTACTGACTTTTGTCTTGAAAGGGTGAATTTGATTAAAGCTAAGCACTTGTACCCTGCAGAAATTAGTGGTGGTATGCAAAAAAGAGTAGCTATTGCAAGAGCAATTTCTATGAACCCGAAATATCTTTTTTGCGATGAACCTAACTCTGGTTTAGACCCTACAACAGCTATAATTATTGATAATTTAATAGCTGAACTCACTGAGGAGTATAATATGACTACAATAGTTATTACCCATGATATGAATTCGGTGATGGAAATCGGTGATTATATAAATTTTCTATATAAAGGAGAAATAGCATGGAAAGGGGAGAAGAATGAAATATTACATACAAATAACACAGAAATAAATGATTTTGTTTATGCTTCAAAATTCATGAAAAAATTAAAAGAAAGTAGAAAAATATAAATTGAATAAGGAAAAGTAGTTGTTTTTAATTAAATCTAAAGCATAAAAAAGCCGTCTCGAAATTTACTTTTGAGACGGCTTTTTTATTAAATTAAAACTTGTAATTTAGTTAATACTTACGACTTTTGTTGCAAGTATTCCTGTAAGGTTTAATAAGTTACAATTTTTCTAACTGTTTTGGCTTTTGAGCCTTCATCAGATACTGTTAGTATATAAATCCCTTTTTCAAAATTGGATAAGTTCATGGATTTTTGCAAATTGCCATTTGTAACAGTAACTCTTTCGGTATAAACTTGCTGACCAATCAAATTAGATATTGAAATCATATAAGTTCCAGCTTTCTCATTTGTCATATTTAAATTAAATTCTCCTGTATTTGGATTAGGATAAACAGAAAAGCTGATTGGTTTAACAACATCATCCTTAACTGAAGTATAAATGGATGCCACATTCAGCCTAATCATTGGAGTGCCATTAATATAATAATAAGTATTTGCAATATTACCCCCAATACAACCAGCTTTATCAAGTATATGAGATGTGCCATTACGAGAATAGCCAGAAGTTGCAATAAACACAGTATCTGTATTGTGCTGAAAACCCTCAATTGCAACACGGTAAAATTTACCTGCATTTAATTGAACTGCTGAGGTTAAAGGAATAGTTTTCCATTTATTTTTATCTGTAGTTTCAATTAGTGCAAAATCAGTAGAGGATATTAGATCATATGCTTGAGTAGCGGTATTATAAATATATATATGTCCTTTTATTTCTGCTCCAGGTCCTGCTG
>JALYPI010000276.1 GCA_030856445.1 Bacteroidota bacterium | reverse complement strand
ACAATGAAGAAATTTACAAAGAGCTTTGCATTGTTTCCCTGCATGGGCAAAATAAGGATGCACTAGCCAAAACTCAAAAAGGAAACTGGCGATATGATGTGATTACAGCCGGTTATAAATGCAATATGACTGATATTTGTGCTGCTATCGGTCTAATAGAAATAGATAGATATAAAGATGATACCCTGGTAAAACGAAAACAAATATTCGATAAATATGCTCAAAAGCTTGCAGATTATAGCTGGGCAGAACTTCCGGTTTATCAATCAGATGAAAAAACTTCCAGTTATCACCTGTTTCCTTTAAGAATAAAAGGAGTAACAGAAGAGCAAAGAGATGCAATTATCCAAAAAATATTTGATAAAGATGTTTCTGTAAATGTTCACTTTATTCCTGTTCCAAAAATGAGTTTTTATGCCTCACTTGGTTATGATATGAAAAATTATCCGGTGGCAATGGATAATTATTCCAGGGAAATTTCTTTACCTGTTTATTATGATTTATCAGATGAAAATATTAAAACAGTAATTAATGCAGTTATAGATGCTGTAGAAACTATACTTGAAAAGACTGAAGTATAAGATATGTTAAAAAGAATTTTTGATGTTTTTTTTTCTTTATTAGGCTTAATTTTTCTTTTGCCTGTTTTTGTCATTATTTCTATTTGGATCATTTTCGATTCTAAGGGAGGAGTTTTTTATCTACAATCAAGAGTAGGTAAAAATGGAAAGAATTTCAGGCTGTATAAATTTCGTACTATGACAACAGGAGCCGATCAAAAAGGCCTTTTAACTGTAGGGGCAAAAGACAGCAGAGTTACAAAGGCAGGATATTTACTTCGAAAATATAAGTTGGATGAATTTCCTCAGTTATTAAATGTATTAAAAGCTGAAATGAGTCTTGTGGGGCCAAGGCCGGAGGTAAGAAAATACGTTGATATGTATTCCAAAGATCAATTAAACGTGCTTAAAGTTAAACCAGGCATAACTGATTATGCATCCATTGAATATTCAAATGAAAATGAGTTAATAGGTGGTGCAGTGGATCCTGAAAAATTATATATTCAGGAGATAATGCCAGCCAAATTATTATTGAATCTGAAATACATCAATTCACCTGGATTAGGGACGGATATTAAAATTATTTTGAAAACAATTTTTAAATTAATTAAATAACTGTTCTTTTGGTAATTATTTATTATTGATATTTTAGACTTTTTAAATCAATGTTAATGACTTTTTAATTTTTATTTTTAATGGTCAATTGATTTCAATTATTTCCTCTATTGTTTTTTATTGAAAAAATTTCTGAATTTAAATAATTTCTTTTTTTGATTTATAGGTACTTCAATTATTGAAAATTTATTTTCTAAATTTAACTTGCAATTTTTCTGATATATTTCATCTGGATGTGGAGTTATAAAACTAGAACAGTTGTACTTTTTTTTATTATTTAACACTTGTGCATTATGAGCCATATGTGCATAAAAGACATAAGAATACTTTTTTAAATAATTAATTATAAGATCTTGCCTATGCTGATCTTCGTAAAATTCTTGAATTTCAATATCATACCTTCCTAATTTAACCCAGCCATCTGATTGAAACTGTCCAATTCCAACAGTAATTTCTTTAAAGCAATCATCCTTTTTATTAAAACAATCATTAAAAGTTTTAGTTTCATTATTCCATGCAACATTAAAAAGCATGCTTTTTAAACCTTTTATGTCATCATAATTCCAATGTATGCAGTTTTCATGAGACTCTATAATGTAGGATACAACATTGTTAGCATGGCTTACATCCTGAATTTCTTCATTTGTAGAAGGATCCCATGTACCATTAATCCAAGAGAAATATTGTGGGTCAGATAATTCATGTGGTTTTTGACTTCTTAAAGAAAAAGAAGCTAAATTTGGTTCTTGAATAAATCCCACAAAATTCACTTTAGAAAATACGGTATAATAATCGCAAGATTTAGGTGAATTAGGTTCTATAATAAATAAATCTAAAGCAATATATGCCCAATGTGCTGCCATATGGGTTCTTAATCTAAAAATATTTAAAAGTCCTTGGGAGTACCATTTATTCCAAATATTCTCTTTTGTAAAATTTAATATATGATAATAATGGTAGTTGTAATTAGGATTATTAATAAGTTCCGGATTTTCTTTAATAACTCGAAGCAATTTTGTTATATATCTAAATAAATAACTTTCATATAAAGGATATTGAGCATTTTTGTCTTTTCCAATATCCCATCCTTTAAATATACAGTGAGAATTATCAGGGAATTTACTTAATTCACAAATGGGTTTTGCTGTTGAAATTACATTGTTTGCAAGTCTAATTGCAAAATCCAGATACTTTAAGTCATTTGTAGCTTCATACATTGCAACAGAAGCATCCATACCATAACCTAAGGTGTAATGCTCCAAACTAAAAGGAGATTCACTTAAATTGATCCAATAGGAGGTGTCTAATGATTGATTATATAGATTTTCCCAATATTTAACATCTTTAATGGCATAACCTTTTACAAATGAAAAGAATATTATAAACATTAATAGCAATATTCTTTTCATTTATATAAAATTAAAAATCAGCATTACACTAACTACATATATTGATGTTTTAATATATATAATTATTAATTTTTTTAAAAAAAAAGCAGAAACAATATTATAAAAAAGGCAGGATTTTAATTAATCAACATTATTTAAAGATACCAGTAAGTCCTTGAGCTCTTCTTTTTTAGAAGGGTAGCCAAGTTTATCGTAAGAATGGATAAGGTTGTTTAAAAGCCTTATAATTATATTTAAATTAGAACAGGGCTCATAAAAGCTAGTGTTTGGTTCAACATTAAGCTGTTTTAAAAAAGCATCAATTTCTTTTTTGCTAAAAACAGCCCCTCTGCTAAAGGGATTTACATAGAATAAAACCTCATCCTGAGAAGTAAATGTTTCATCAGTATTGTTTTTATCAACATAAGCCAATATGAAATGCTGGGGAAGATTAACTCCATAAACAGGAATGCCAAGTTTTTGGCCAATAATTGCATATAATATGGATAAGGAAAGTGGATTCCCTTTTTTACTTTCCAATACATTGTTTATGTAAGAATTCTGGGGGGCATGATAGTTTACCGTATTCCCACTAAAACCATGTACATCAAAAATAATATGATTTAAAATCCTTACTTTTTCCAGGGCTGTTAAATTATCATTGAGCTCCAACCATACATCCCGTGTTATTTGATCGAGTTTGGATTTTATTTTTTCTTCATTTAAATCAGGATACTGATATTTAGCTATGAGTATAGCACCGGTTAGCAGATCGTTTGTTCCTTCTTTTGCCCATTTGGTAAGTTCACCCGAGATGTTGTCAAATTGAATTTTATGGATAATGGTTTCTATCCTGGTTTGTATAATATTGTTAAATGGATCACCCATTTCCCAAACATGTTCTAAAACAGGGATGATTTGTTCGCCAAAGGAAAGAAGTTTCACCTTAACATGGGAGTAGACTTCTTCATCAGGATCATCTAAAAGATCAATCAGTGCTTTTATTTCTTTGTTTTCCATGGCTCACTTTATTGAGTAACAAAATTAACGCTAGCAAATCAGTAAAACACACGCAGTGAATTTAATTATTAACAACTAGGTGGTTAATTTCTCAAGCACATGGTCAATTAATCCGGACACAGCCACCTTATAATCCTTGCTGTATTGCTTAATAATTCTGTTAGCTATTATGGCACAAACAGTACAAGTATTATGCCCTAATAAATTACCTAGTCCATACAGGGCAGAGGTTTCCATTTCAAAATTGGTAATCTGAAGTTCTTTATATTTAAAGGAAGTTAAAAGGTCATTCATGTTGGGCATGGCAAGTTCTGCTCTTAATTTTCTTCCCTGAGGGGCATAAAATCCACACGCTGTTGCAGTTATTCCTTTTTTGATCCCTTTTCCAAGTTTATTGATTAGTTCATCAGACCCCTTTACTATATATGGACTGGCACATTCTTGCTTCCAATTACTATGGTCAATAAAAGCTTTGGTGATTTGCTTTTCACTTGTAGTTTCCCATCCATTGTAAAAATGCATCAGGCCATCAAAGCCCAAACCATAAGAGGAAACTACAAAAGAATCCACTGGTATATCTTCTTGTAAAGCTCCTGAGGTACCTATGCGAACAATATTTAAGGATCTTTTTTCCTTTTTTACAACCCTGTTT
>JALYPI010000234.1 GCA_030856445.1 Bacteroidota bacterium | reverse complement strand
GTGCAATGTTGTAAAGAAACCTTGAATAAAGGAGAACATATTGATTTCTTTATTTTTGGCCACAGGCATTTACCTTTAGATATTGCCCTTCAAAATAACTCCCGTTACCTAAATTTGGGTGAATGGATGAATTATTGCACTTATGCCGTTTTTGATGGTGACAAGTTAGAACTCAAGAGCTTTGAAGAATAATTGTTTTAGTTTAGTCTTTTCAAAAAACAATTAAACAATAAACTATTCCGAATACACTTAATTTGTAAATTTTAGTTTTAAAATCAAATCGACTAATCTATTGGAGTAACCTGCTTCATTATCATACCATCCAACAACTTTAATCATGTTTCCAATCACAGAAGTTAATTCAGGATCGAAAATACATGAATGAGGATTTCCAACTATATCTATTGAAACAATAGGATCAAGAGTATATTCCATAATTCCTTTTAATTGTCCATCGCATGCTTTTTTAAAAACTATGTTTATTTCTTCAAATGAAGCTGTTTTTCTAATAGTACAGGTAATATCTGTTAAAGAGCCATCAGGCACAGGAACTCTAATACCTGCACCTCCCATTTTGCCTTGCAAATGAGGAAAAATCCTGGTGATTGCTTTTGCTGCACCGGTGGAAGTAGGAATAATTGACATAGCCGCTGCTCTTGCCCTTCTTAAATCTTTATGAGGGGAATCATGAAGGCGCTGATCACCTGTGTAAGAATGAATAGTTGATATATGAGCTGCTTCAATTCCAAAATTTTCGTCCAGCACCTTTATCATAGGGGCGGCACAATTTGTAGTACAGGAGGCATTGGAAATTATTTTTTCACTTCCATCCAAAATATTATCGTTCACTCCCATTACAACTGATTTAATATCAGGGTCATTAGCAGGTGCAGACAGTATTACTTTTTTTGCCCCAGCTTTAATGTGTGCAGATGCAGTTTGTTGTGTAAGAAAAAAGCCAGTACATTCAACCACAACATCAATCTGTAGTTGTTCCCAAGGAAGTAGTTCAGGGTTTTTTTCTGAAAAAGTCGGAATGTTATGATCATTGATCTTGATGGAATTTTCTTTTGCTTTAACATTTCCTTTAAATACTCCATGAATTGAGTCATATTTGAAAAGGTGAGCAAGAGTCTTATTGTCTGTCAGGTCGTTTATAGCAACTATTTCAAGTTTATCATTTTCAAGCATTGCTCTTAAAAAAGTTCTGCCAATCCTGCCAAAACCGTTAATTGCTATTCTTGTTTTTTTCATTTTTGTGTTTATTAGGAGGTATTCCAGGAACAATTACTGGATATTAAACAATGTAAAGATTGAATATATTTAGAATAAGTGCTTTTCAGCGTGATAAGAGGATCTTACCAAAGGTCCGCTTTCTACAAACCTGAATCCTTTTTTTAAGCCTTGTGTTTTATAAAATTCAAATACCTCGGGTGTCACAAATTCTGTCACAGGTATATGATTAGAGGTAGGTTGAAGGTATTGTCCTATTGTTAGAATATCGCATCCAACTGCAATTAACTCATCCATTGTTTCAAGTACTTCTTGCTGGGTTTCCCCCAAACCAGCCATTATCCCTGATTTGGTTTTCATTCCGCCTTCTTTTAACCTTTTTAAAACTTCAAGGCTTCTGTCATATTTTGCTTGAACTCGTACCTGTTTGGTGAGTCTTCTTACGGTTTCTAAATTATGAGAAACTATTTCAGGTGCTACTTCAATAATTCTTTCCAGGTTTTCCCATTTCCCCTGAAAATCAGGGACTAATGATTCTATAGTTGTTCCAGGAGATTCTTCTCTGATAGCTTTTATTGTTTCAGCCCAAATTATAGAACCCCCATCCTTTAAATCATCTCTGTCAACTGAAGTGATAACACAATGTTTTATATTCATTAATTTTACGGATTCTGCAACTCTCATTGGTTCATCCATATCAACTGATTTTGGTCTTCCAGTGGCAACAGCACAAAATCGGCAAGAACGGGTACAAATATTTCCAAGAATCATAAAAGTAGCAGTACCAGCTCCCCAGCATTCACCCATGTTAGGGCAATTACCGCTCTGACAGATGGTATGAAGCTTATGTTCATCAACTAGTTTTCTTACTTTTGCATACTTTTCACCTGTTGGTAATTTTACTCTCAGCCATTGAGGCTTTCTTGGAGCTTGAAGGGTTGTTGAATCACCTTTAGTTGTTGAATCTTTATCGGACATAAATAATTAAAATTCTCTTTTACCTATTAAAAAGCTAATGTAGAAATTAACAAACACTTGATTGTTTTGGGTTAAGTGTTCGGCCATAATTGGAATTTTCTTGGTGTAAGCATCTATTACAATTCCTGTTTCAATAGCTTTTACAAAATCATCATAACCTGAATATTCGAAACTCATCCCGAATTTTCCATATATTCCGAGTTGTGGGCGCGTTTCTCCCAATCCTTTTGGAAATGGGGCTTTCCCATAAATATTATCTAAATGATGGAGTTGCGGATCATATTTTTCAATCACATTTATTTTTTGATTGTTATCGTGTTTGATTATTTCAAGATAAACAGGCTTGGTAAAACCAATAGAAGGGCCAATAAATGTATGGTATCTAACTTCAACGCCTTTTCTTCTGTTTTTACCATGTAACACATTTTGCATCCCAATACCTGGGCGGATAATGAGGAAGGAATTTTGCTTACCATAGATATATTGTCTTGCTCTTTCTTCAAATGGATTGATCCCTTTGTATCCTTTTGGATGCTTCATATTTGTAACATCTATTTCATAAAACAACATCTTTTTTCCTGTAACATGCATGCCTTTTCTGAAAAATAATCCTACTCCATTGCTATGAATAAAAGCACCTCCATGCATTTCATTTCTATAAAGAACTTCCTCTCCTGTAGATTCTCCATCATCAGGAGGTAGAATTTGAGCATTTACCGCTGCTGAAATAAACAACGAAAAACAAAAAATAAGGAATAATATCTTTTTCATTCAGCACAGATTAAATGAAGCATTAAATGCAATTACAAATATACGTAATTCCCTTTAAATTATTACATTTGTCAATGGAAATAGCCAAAATAGAGTACATAGGAGACTTAACCACAGAATCTGTGCATTTAAAATCAGGAATTAAAATTAATACTGATGCTCCTATTGACAATAATGGTAAAGGACAAGCTTTTTCCCCTACTGACTTGTTATGTGCTTCCTTGGGCTCCTGCATGCTAACTATTATGGGAATTGTTGCAGATAGAAATAACATATCCATAAAAGGCTCCAGGATTACTATTTCCAAAATTATGGCTTCTGAACCTAGAAGGGTGAATGAAATTATTTTAGAATTTCAAATGCCATCAACTCATTTTTCGGATAAAGAAAAACAACTGCTACAAAATGCTGCTTTAAATTGCCCGGTAGCTAAAAGCTTAGCCTCGGAAATCAAACAAACAGTAAAGTTTAATTATTGACTTATTTTAATAATAAAAATAAGAAAGGGAAATAGGAGTATTAAAAGAAAAATTGCTGTTTTTATAAATTGAGCCTTAATATTAGGACCTATACTAAATTAGTTAAAAAGTTAAAGGTAAGTTTACTTCTTTATCTAAAAAAATAATCAGATAGTATAAAACATTTCAGAAATTTTCAAAAAATCTAAAACATTCCAATTTTACTTTTGCCTAAGTAATACGTACTGAAAAACTGGGATAACAAAAATTAGGGTGCATTTAATACACCACCTTTGCAATTCCTGATTTTGAATCGTTTTAAATCAGGAATTTACAGTAGTTGCTTCTGAAGTAACTTTTCCATAAGCAGGACATTTTTCATGGCTTTTACATGAGGACAAAACCGTTCCAACAAATACCAAAACCAATAAAATTAAACTTATTTTTTTCATCTTATATGAGGATATATTATATGCAAAAATAAACCATTTATTTATTAATGCAATACTTTCAAAAAAAAAAACATTTAAACTTTTGTAAATCAAATTATTATTAAAACCCTTGAATAAATAATGATTTGAATCTTAAAACTTACCAATTGATTGTTTTCATTGAGCTTTAACGATTATGTACATGTTTTATTTTTATGAATTGTTCATTTTATATATGAGAAATTTTTTTATACTTTATTATTGTTAGAATTAAAAGGAATAGTTTCATGAGAAAGAGAAATACTTTAAATTAAACTTTAATAACTCTTTTTCATTTTAAAAATCAAAACTAGTTTGATCTGTTTTTATGTAAATTTACTCCTTTTTAATGCCTTTTTTTAATAAAATCTTCCCCAAAAGGCCGTTTTTGCTAAATTTTTGCTATATTTGTAATTCAAACATTCAATTAATCAAGCCATTTCGGCTATTATAAACCCTGATTAAGTTGGTGTAGTATTTTCCCCTCACTTGCTTGATCAATAAAACCTTAAAAAGATGGAAAAGAACGCAAAAGTATTAATGGCTTTATTGGCCGGTGTTGCTGCAGGAGCAGCTTTAGGAATTTTACTTGCACCTGATAAAGGATCAAAAACCAGAAAAAAAATTAAAAGCTCTGCAGAAGATCTTGCAAATGAATTGTTGGATAAGGTGGAGAATGGCAAAGAATTAAGTAAAGATATCTTAGCCGATCTTAAAGAAAAATTTTCTGGTAAAGCAGATGAAATTACAAAAAACGTTGATGCGGAAATTAAGAAATTAACAAAGCAATAAAATGGATCAGATCAAATCAAAAGTAGAGTACTATTTTGAACATGTTAAAGGATATTTAACTACTAACTTAGAGTTATTCAAATTGAAAATAATAGAAAAATCTGCCTTGGCATTTTCTTCTCTGTTTTCTTCAATTATACTACTTTTGATTTGTTTTGTTTTTATTCTTTTATTTAGTGTGGGTTTATCTTTAAAACTGGCAGAGTTTTTTAATTCACCCTCTACAGGTTTTTTCCTTGTTTCATTAATTTATTTAGTAATCGCAATAGTTTTATTTCTTTTTAGAAAACAACTGCTAATAATGCCTTTAATGAATTTTTTCATTGGCACTATTCAAAATAGTTTTAAATCAGACGATGAAGAAAATTAATAATATAGAACAGTTAAAACTTCAAATACTCGGGCTTAAGGTTCAAAGAGAGATACACCGTAAAGTACTTGAGGATGGAATACATCAATTTCAACAAATGCTTCCTGGTCATAACCCCATTGAAAAATATGTTCCCGATTTTTTAAAAAATTCCCTTTTTGGCTATGCCTCCACTCAAATAGCAGGGATGATATTTAAAAGTATAGCAAAGAAATACACCAAACTTCCTTCTTTTGCAATTAAACCTTTAACAGGTTATTTATCTTCTACTTTAGTAAATTTGTTTTTAAAATTTAAAAATAAATTTGGATCTTCCAAAGCAGTTTGATTTTTCCTGCCTCCCCCAGAATGTTTTAAAATCTTTTTTTGTTTATTGTAAATGATTGTTCATTTTTGAGCTTTTATTAATAATTTTAAGCAGGTTAGAACAATTTAGGAGCTTTGCTGAAAATTGTTTAATTTTAAAAGTAGAGTTTTTATAAAAAGATATTAAGAGTATTTGACTAGCAGAATTTAAACCTTATCCAGATGAAAAAAAATGTAGTATTAATTGGACTTTCAGTTCTTGTTTTGGGTTCTTGTAACTTATTAAAAAAAACACAGAAAGAGGAAAAATCAGAAAATAAATTAGAAACAGCAACTGAAAAATTTAGCTATTCATTAGGATTAAGCATAGGTGAAAATCTAAAAAGTGCTGGTTTAGATACTATTGATATTGATTTATTAACTTTAGGAATTAACGATGTTTTGTTATCAAAAGAATTGCTTATTAATCAAGAAGAAGCTTCTATTGTAGTTCAACAATATATTGCCGATCTTGAAAATCGCAGATTGAAGGTCAATAAGATGGTGGAGGAAAAGTTTCTTAATGAAAATAAGCAACGTCAAGGTGTGCAAGAGACAGCAAGTGGTTTGCAATATGAAATTATTGTAAAGGGAGAGGGGCCCAAACCAACCATTGTTGATAGTGTTTTGGTTCATTATCACGGTATGTTACTCGATGGAGCAGTATTTGACAGTTCGGTTGAAAGGGGCGAACCTATGATGTTTCCTGTTGCAAGTGTAATACCTGGTATGCAAGAGGCAATACTTCTAATGACTAAAGGATCAAAATTCAAACTATATATTCCATCAAATTTAGCCTACGGTGAAGATGGTGCCGGGGGGGTGATTGAGCCTTATTCAACTTTGGTTTTTGAAATGGAATTAATAGATATTCAGTAAATTTTAGTTAATGGCAATTTATATAATAAAAAAGGCAGGTTGTGATCCTGCCTTTTTTATCCAGCCTAAACTGATAATTTTTTAATCCTTTAACCTTTTATCAGTATCCTCTGGAAACTATTTAAAACACGTTTTAAATTTATTTTTTATCTCCTCTTTCCTTTTTCACGATTTCTGCTATAATCAATTCATTTTATATGCCACTTTTTTCTAGTTTTTTTTCTGGGGAAAATCTTTTTTGTTTTCATTCTTCTTTTCCCATTTATCAACATTAATTCCAAAATTTGGAAAGCTTTGTATTAAAAATAATGGAATATATATTTACTAATGAGAAGCCATTTCAACTTTTTTACATTGATCAGCACAGTTGCTGCATACTTCACTGCATTTTTTGCAGTGCTCTGTTTCATGCTTTGCACATTCCTTTGCACATAGCTCACATATTTCCGTACATTCTTTAATAATATGTTCTGCATGTTCTGTTTCCCTTGCTATAAATATTGCAGTGGTTCTACATATATCAGCACATAATAAATTCATTTTGATACATTTTGCCAGATGCTTAACATTTTCTTCATTTAGACAAGCAGAAGCACAATAATCGCATTCTGATGCGCATTTGTTGATCATTTCCACCAAATTCCGGTTTGCATTGAATTCCATAATTAAATTTTTTAAAAGATTTATATATATCCTAATTAATTCAAAAAATTTACCAGTAAAATCTTCCCTTTAAAATCAATTGACAGTGGGATAAATAGTCTAAAAGAGGGAAAACTGTTTTTTAATTAGACTAAAAAGCAAAGCCAGCAGTAAATGCAGCCCTTAAATCAATTCTGAATTTTTGATGTGTATAATCAGGATTATTGGTTATTAAAACTGCTACAGGATAATAACCTCCCCCTGTGAAAATGCCAAGGCTTATCCCATTATTATAAACCCACTGATAGCCGGCAGTTAAACCAAAACCAACAAAATGCCAATGCTCATCTTGTATTGGTGTTTCAATAGTTAAATTAAGTGATGGATCCCAATAATCGTTAACTATTTGATAATCTATAACGTATTTGTATTTGAAATAGGGACTAACAAATAAGCCATTTAAGGATGAAGAGAAATATCTTCGAAAATCGAAAGTTGCTGAAAACCATCTGGAATCATAATATTTGAAAAACCCTGATTTGGAATGAAAATAATTCATGGCAAGCACTACAGAAAGTTTACTTTCTATTTTCCTTTCATAAAACAAATTATAGGAATTAAAAACAAGTGGAAGTATATTCAATTGAATTACATTTTTCCTTTGCTTTTTACCTTTATTGCCTAGTAGTAGATTTTGTTTCTTGGTTTCTTTTATCTGATTATTGTAAAAACTCAATGAAGAATGTTTAGGAATCAAGGAGGACTCATTTTTTGAAAAACATTCTACTTTATTATTAAAAAATGATTTTTCAACTTTTCCATAAGCAAAAACACTAATGGTATTTAGAAT
>JALYPI010000185.1 GCA_030856445.1 Bacteroidota bacterium | reverse complement strand
GGGTTAAGATGCGGCTTTGCCCGCATCTTAACCCCTCCCTCTCATTGATATAACTGAATCCCTTGTCATTCCAAATGGAGCGAAGAGAAATGAGGAATCTCTATCCTTTTCCCCGGACAACAGTTATTTGTTATATCTCCTTAAGCAAATTACTCCTTATATTCTTGCTGAACCTCAGAAACATTAGAGTTTTCTGTTCTTGATGTAATTAGTTTGCTTATAGAATGAGCTTGCATTTTTGCTTCATCATAAGGAACAAAAAAAGCTTTGGTTTCCTCGATAGTCAGGTTTTCGCTCAGCCAGTTATTTTCTAATTCATGGGGCAATATTAATGGCATCCTCTTTTTTTCATTATGTATTGTGGCCATTAAAGGATTTGCTTGAGTTGTAAGGATTGAAAATGTATTTATAATTTCTCCAGTAGTTTTATCTGCCCATTCTTCCCAAATTCCAGCAAAAGAGAAAAAATCTTCATTTTTAGGAAAGATAAAATAGGGGTGCTTTTTTTTATTGATTGTTTTCCATTCAAAGAAACCTGTTGAAGGAATAATACAACGATTTGTCTTGATGGATGATCTAAAAGAAGGCTTTTCAAATACTGTTTCACTTTTAGCATTAAGAGTACAGCTGCGAATTTTAGCTGCATCTTCAATTGATTTAGTCCATTTTGGAATTAAACCCCAATTAAATAATTGAATTACTTCAGCTTTGTCATTAGTTATTACAGGCCACTTTGAATAGTTAAAGCCACTGCCATGAAATATAGGATCAAAAAATTCGGGATTAATAAACTTGGCCTTATACCTTTTGGCTATTACAGGAGCTTTGGCCTTTATTGAATTATGAAAACACATTGCTTTGTATTTTATTTAATTAAACGAAAGATAAGGAGCCATAGTGTTAATTCCTAAACTTTTGCCTCAGAAAAGCTCTTAATATATTAAAAAATATCTTATAGAAAAATTTGAATTTATTTTTGTAAATTAAAGGTCGGGGATAACATAAATGCAAGTACAAAAATTCAAATGATAATAATCAAAGGGAGATTGTAAAGCATCAATAGTTTCAACAGGTAACCTAATACGAACTGTAATGGATATTGGATAAAACCTAAACTATATGATTTGTATAAAAATAGGGGATTAACAGGGAAAAAAAAATCGATCAATGGTCAAAAAGGAGCAGAATGAATATGAAAAAAACCCAGGACCTGAGGATAAATTGGTGGATTCTTATGAGATATCAGGAGAAAATGATAAAGAGAAAGTAAAAGATATACAGGAACAGACCGAAGAACACGAAAAACGCAAAGCCAAGAAATTTGGAACTTTTGCCGGGGTTTTTACTCCAACACTACTTACCATCCTTGGCGTAATCATGTTCCTCAGACAAGGCTGGGTGGTCGGCAATGCAGGTTTTGGAGGGACTATTCTCATCATTCTTCTTTCTTTCCTGATTACAGGAGCCACAGGACTTTCCATGTCCACCTTTGTAACAAACATACGCATAGGCAAAGGAGGTGCCTTTTCCTTAATCTCTCAATCCCTGGGGCTAGAAGCCGGAGGAGCAATAGGAATCCCTCTTTATCTTGCACAAGGGCTGGCCGTGGTAATGTATATTTTTGGTTTTAGAGAAGGTTATCTTTGGGCTACGGAGGCCTGGGGTTTATTTCCTCTACCTTCGCTGGCGATAGACCTTATTGTTTTTGCAATCATTTTCGGGATTACCCTCATTAGTACAAGTCTCGCCTTTAAGGTCCAGTATTTCATTCTGGCAATTATAATAACCGCTCTCTTGTCCGTAGGCTTTTCTGTATTTGTACACCCTATGGATCACACGATGGTATGGTGGGGAAATTTTCCGGGCAGTCCCGAAGAAGGTTTTCCAGGTACTACTTTCTGGGTCGTTTTCGCCATTTTTTTTCCAGCATCTACCGGAATAATGGCCGGTGCCAATATGTCTGGCGATTTAAAAAACCCCAGAAAATCTATTCCTATAGGGACTTTGGGAGCAGTGGGTATTAGTCTTATTGTTTATTTGTTATTGGCATACTGGCTAATAAGGGTAGCACCGGAAGAAGAGTTATTGAGGAACTATACAGTAATGATAGATCGTGCTTTATGGGGGCCTGCAGTATTGGGAGGACTGCTCTCTGCTACTTTTTCTTCTGCCTTGGCCTCCTTTGTGGGTGCCCCAAGAATACTGGAAGCTTTGGGTGATCATAAGATCGTACCTGCTTCAGAATGGTTTGCAAAACGCACAAAACGCGGGGAGCCTCGTAATGCCTCTTTTTTTACTGCCATCATCGTATTGGCAGCAATCATGCTCAGAGAACTCAATGCCATCGCTCCCTTAGTGACAATGATTTTTTTGCTTACCTATGCGGTTATAAACCTGGTGGTATCGGTGGAACAAAGCCTGAGACTGATAAGTTTCCGGCCTTTAATGAGGGTGCCAAAATTTGTATCTGTGATTGGTCTTTTTGGTTGTCTGTTTGCCATGTTTATTATCAATCCTTCATTTAGTCTGATCTCAGTGATGCTGGTCATAGCGATCTATTATTTCCTGATGAAACGAAAATTGACCGCTCCTACCGGAGATGTAAGAAGTGGCTTATTCAATGCACTGGCAGAGTGGGCTGCAAAACAGGTCACCTCCATACAGGGATCTTCAGAACGGGCCTGGAAACCAAACTTACTGGTGCCTGTAGAAGATCCACATAGGCTGCGCGGTGTTTTTGAAATGATAGAACAGATTGCTTCTCCTATAGGCTCTGTAAAATTAATGGGCATAGCACCTGCTTCAGAAATGGAGGCTTTAGGAAAAAAACTGGTGGACTCTCAAGAGGCTTTAAAAGCGTCTGGAGTATTTACCTATTCTACCGTGCTGGAAGGAGATGTATTTCCCGATGCAGTAAAAGCTGGAATGCAATCATTATCTGGTTCTTTTTTTAGACCTAACATATTATTCCTGGAACTTCCTAAAAATAAAGAAACTCATAAAGCACTCGAAGATATCATCATTGAAGCAGAAAGACAAAAAATGGGCGTGGCCCTTTTGGTCATGCATGAAATAGCCGGGCTGGGAAGACGGCAACGGGTCAACCTGTGGATTCCCGATCAGGGCCCGGAATGGAAAATGGAAATGAAATTAAAAGACATCAACCTAGCTGTTCTACTGGCCTATCGTATTCAGAATCGCTGGGATGCTGAATTTAACGTAATAGTCCTAGTAAAAGATAAAAGCGAGAAAGACAAGGCAGATAATTACATTTCCCGTTTGGTGGATTTGGCACGATTGCCTGCCAAAACATTTACGCTTTATGCTGAGGAAAGTATGCAAAGTTATTCAAAAGATGGTCCTATAGCAGACCTCAATATTTTTCCTTTACCAAAAAAGATGGATGCGGAAATGTTATGGCAACTAAGGGATGCTACCGGTTCCTCCTGCCTGTTCACCCGTGACAGTGGTGAGGAAAGTGCCTTGGCGTAACTAGAGCGGAAAGAATGATTTTGACTATGTCACTTAGTGGTATAGTTTTATAAATTTACGGTTTATGTTTGTGCACTTGCAATTTTATAGTGGAATATTTGCTAAGTATTTCTATAAAGGATGATGTTTTTGGCCATGCTTTCAAATACAAAATAATGAAATGGCAATACTGCATACCAGTACATTCTTCCCAAAACTCCTTTTGGCCGGAATGTGGCTGTTTGCTGTAAATAATTTTGCCCCTCCTTGTTTAGT
>JALYPI010000149.1 GCA_030856445.1 Bacteroidota bacterium | reverse complement strand
AACGTTTCCTGCATACCCGCAGGTGGGGCTGGTTTGCAGCGTTTCTGTCAGCCGGCACGAAAGGTAATAGAAAGCAATGACTTTTCAAAATGCACCTAGCACCCCACTTGAGGGTATGCAGTGTTGGGCGAAGCTTTTATTTCTAAATAATTCATCATATGGAAATAGAATTCTGTCACAATTATTCTTTGTATAAAAGGGTCTTCTAATTCTTTAGGTTCAAGATTATGAAGTAAACCATTTGCAATTAATGAGGAACAAATGTTACCAACTGAAAGTTTAACATCAACATAACCTGTAATTACAGAGTCTTCATAGTTGTATTTATAAATCCCATAAAGAAATTGACCATAGGAGTTATAATATAATCTATTTCTTTCTTCTTCTTTTAACTGTTCTTTAAATTTTTCTTTGTCAATACTGTCAGGAAGCCAAATAGGAATTATTTCCTCATCAAAAATATTTAATGAACCAATGTATAATGTGTCTGCGTCTGTTATATTGCATGAATTTTTAAAGATACTAAGCAAATCATAATAGCTTTCATAGTTTTCGTAGCCATAAAGATAAATTTCCTTTCTTAAGCCTGACTTTTCAAACTCTTTAAGTATAGATTCAAAAGTTAAAGTGTCAAATTTCCAAAATTCATTATAAAACGGTTCTTCAGAGTATTCTCTTAAAAAGATTTCTGTTCTTTCACCTAATGTTCTTTTGTCTGGATAATTTAATGATAAAAAATTATGAAAAGATTCGACTGCTAAATTTAAAGCGTGTGCTCTTTCTTTTCCTAAAAAAGAGTCAAATTCGTCTAATTCCCTATTCTGATTGTTTATGTCAGAACAAGCAATTAAAAGGATTACTAAACAGTATTTTATGCAGTTCTTCATAAAGTTTTGCCCAACTTGCATATACCCGAATACAATGTTCGGTTATCATGTCAAATATAGGAAGATAACCGAACATTTTACACATTTTATTTTTTTGCTTTTTTCATAAATAATCAAATGGTGAAATTATTTTTTGTATACTTTTTGTACTCACATGCGTATAAATCTCGGTTGTTTTGCTGTGGCTGTGACCCAATATTTCTTGTATGTACCGCAAATTAGTTCCGTTTTCCAACAAGTGTGTTGCATAACTATGACGCAACCAATGCAATGTAACAGGTTTTTTGATTCCTGCTTTAGTTAGACTCTTTTTTAATACCTGCTGCAAACTTCTTTCATCATACATCGCTCCTGCTTTTGCACCTTCAAATAAATATATTTGTGGTTTATAAATTATGTAGTATTCCCTTAATAGAACTATTATTTTTTCACTCAAAGGTACAATCCTGTCTTTTTTACCTTTGGAGTTTTTTATGATTAAAATATTTCTTTTAGAATCCACATTTTCTGGTTTCAACCGCAAGGCTTCTCCACTTCTTAAACCACAGGAATATATTAGGCTCAGTAGGGCTTTATGCTTAATGTTTTTCAGAGAATTCAATATTGCTTTCACCTCTTCTTTACTTAATACGTTGGGTAACTGTTTTGCCCGTTTGGGCCTGTGTATTATTTTTATATCAATAACTGAGCCGGCTATTTTCTTAAAAAATAGTTTTATTCCATTAACAAACTGGTTTTGGTATGAGGCAGAGTAATTATTTGCCAATATATAATGGTTGTCAAAATGCACTAGGTCTTCATTATCAATATCTTTTATTTCTTTGTCTGCAAAATATCTTAAAAAGGTACTTAATGAACCCGAATAGGTATTTATGGTGCTTTCGCTGTACCTCTTTGAGCGCATCCATAAAATAAACTTTTCAATTTTTTGCTTTTTCTCTTCTGTCAATTCGGCCAGTTCTATTGGCTTTGCAATTTGTGATGCTATCGTTGTTTTGTTTTGGGGTTTTCTGAAAAATAATGTGGAGTCTATTAACGCTTTACCTTTGAAAACGCAGAAAATTTTTTTAAGGTTTTCGGAACTGTTTGGGATATACCAGCATTTATTGCTTTGGCTCCATAATGCACCTATGTATTTTGCAGCAGCAATCAATTCTATATCCTTTTCAAAGATTAATGCAATTTGCTGTTTGTTGTTATGGATCAAATGTTGTAAAACCAATTTTTGCATATGATAATTTTTTATCTTTAAGTTAACATTTTATCAGAAATAATAAAAGGCAAATAAAAAAACAGAAATTGTATTTTAAAACATTATTTCACTTTCAAAACAAAATTTAAAAACCAAATAAGTACTTATACCTTTAATAAAATTTAGAAAAATAGTAACGCTCGATTCCCACTTGATGAAAGTATTATGAAATAGCTTTTTAAAAAAAAACTTCTCTCTCATCCTATCAAGAATATATTACTTGAATTTAAGCAATTTAATGCAGATTAGGAAAAAGTAATATTCATATAAATCAGGAGTAACAAAATTCGTAAAGCAGGGTAAAAATATCAACATTTGAAAAGCTAGAACCTCAAAAAAGGATAGTTTATGATTTTTGAAAAGGAATAAAGATTATTAAATAAGTGATAAATTTAAATGTGTGTGCCCTGCATTAGCAGGATCACACTTTTTGCGAAGGTTGAAGAAAATTTCAAAAACACAAATTTATTTTCTCCAGTCCGAACAATAGGTGTGGTTTTATTTTCAAGAGGGTGAATTGCTTTAGCAATCATGAGTGCCTATAAAAAACATTTAATTACGAATAAAGTCCCTTATGTGCCCCGTTGGAAAGCGGGGAAACATTAGCAAGCCCCAAGGTGGATTTCCGTGAGGGATACACTGAAGATTATTTGCGAAAACAAATACCGACTGCAAAGGTCGGTACTGACGAACAGAACTAAGCAAAGCGAATCACGAATACCATAAAAAAATAATTACTTATGAGTAAAATACATAAGAGGCATATTTCCGTGGTTAAGCAAGCACATCATTGTAACGCCCTAAGAATACAAAAATCGGAAGTATGTAGATGTATCAGGAATTGACAGAAGGAAAATGCTCTTACCAGGGGAGGTCTTTGAATAGATTCGGTTTCTATGCGCCAAGAAGTCAGCAGAGGTCACAATAGTTAACGGCAACGAGCAGATGAATGATTCGGAGTTTTTGAAAGGTGAAAAAATATACACATACTGAACAGGCATTTATACAAAATGTTATTTGTCTGAATTTTGGAGTGTCATACTTAAATAATAAGCAAAGGCCATATAACTAATGAAATGAGCTGTCTTAACAGGTAGTTTTTACTAATATAAAAATGGTGATTTTTTTGTCAATATATAAAGAAAAGAAATTTCTACTTTTTAAATTATATATATATTGATATGAAAAAATTAGTTTTGACTATTACCGCATTTGGTTTATTTTATTCAAGCAATATCATTGCTCAAACCGAAATGAACAACAACCAGGTTCAGCAAAGTATTCAGCAAGATCAGGAATGGCAGCCAGCAGATGAACAAAGGTTTCAAGGCGCTAATAATATGTGGTACACAATAGAAGGAGATCAGGTTATGCAATCAAAGAATGGACAGAATTGGGAAATGGTTAGCGGGAATACTTTTCAAACAGAAGATGGTAATATGTACAGGTACTATCAGGGCAAACTATATAAATTAGCAGATGGACAAACCTGGAAACTTACCGATTCATTTACCGATAAACAAGGGCAAACCTATACTTTTGATCAGCAAGGGAACTTAATGACAAGGGATTAATAAGGGTAATCAACTACTGAATCCTGGATAAAAATGGAGACAGATCAAAAAAATCTCCATTTTTATTTAGTTTTTCATCTTTTTTGTTTGAAAAATTCAAGCAATAAACTTTGGCATTCGTTTTCAAGAATTCCGCCAATGAGTTTTGTTTTGGGATGTAATATAGGATAGCCTGTTTTTAAAAAACCTCTTTTTGGGTCGGCGGCTCCATAAACTATTTTGGATATTTGTGCCCATGAATTCGCTCCTGCACACATAACACAGGGCTCAAGTGTGACATAAAGAGTACAATCAATCAGGTACTTGCCTCCAATATTTTCAGCAGCCGATGTTATAGCCTGCATTTCAGCATGAGCAGTTACATCATTTAACCTTTCAGTAAGATTGTGAGCACGGGCAATTATTTTATTGTCCAGAACTATTACCGCACCAACGGGAACCTCGTCAGCTTCATAAGCCTTTTGAGCTTCTTTTAGCGCTTCTTGCATAAAGTGCTCATCAGAAAAAATAGAAAATCCCATATCTTTAAAAACTAGATTATATAATCAGAACCTTAAATTCACTTTTTAATTACTAATTTCGCAAACTTAATATAAAATTACGGTTATGCTCAGAACACATACTTGCGGAGAACTTAATATAAAAAATATTGGAACAACAGTTACTTTATGTGGTTGGGTACAAAAATCAAGAGATTTAGGAGGAATGACTTTTGTTGATCTAAGGGATCGTTATGGTATTACTCAGCTTGTGTTTAATATGGATACCAATGCTGATTTATGTGAAAAAGCAAGAAAGTTAAGTAGGGAATATGTTCTTAAAATAACTGGTGCTGTAGCTGAAAGAAGCAATAAAAATTTTAAAATTTCTACCGGTGAAATTGAAATAATTATTACAACACTTGAAGTGCTCAATGTTTCCAAAACACCTCCTTTTACAATTGAGGAAGATACTGATGGTGGAGATGAATTAAGAATGAAATACCGTTATCTGGATTTAAGAAGAGCTAACGTTAGAAAAAACCTTGAATTAAGACATAGAATGGGTATGGCAACCAGAAATTATTTGGATGCACAAGACTTTTTAGAAGTAGAAACCCCTGCACTTATCAAATCAACTCCTGAGGGTGCCAGGGATTTTGTTGTTCCTTCCAGAATGAACCCCGGAGAATTTTATGCTCTTCCTCAATCTCCTCAAACATTCAAGCAATTGCTGATGGTGGCAGGTTTTGATAAATATTATCAAATTGTTAAATGTTTCAGAGATGAAGATTTACGTGCTGACAGACAACCGGAATTTACCCAGATAGACTGCGAAATGGCCTTTGTGGAGCAGGAAGACATATTAGAAACCTTTGAAGGACTAATAAGACATTTGTTTAAAAAGGTAAAAAACATCGACCTTCCAGAAGTTCCAAGAATGACCTATGCAGAGGCAATGAGCGATTATGGCAATGATAAGCCGGATATCCGTTTTGAAATGAAATTTTCATTATTAAATGATCAGGTTAAGAATAAAGGTTTTAAAGTTTTTGATGATGCAGAATCAGTAATTGGTATTTGTGCACAAGGATGCGCAGATTACACACGCAAACAACTTGATGAGTTAACAGAATTTGTAAAGCGTCCTCAGGTTGGAGCCACTGGATTAGTTTATGCCAGATATAATTTGGACAACACTATTAAATCATCGGTAGATAAGTTTTACAGTGAAAAAGACCTTAAGAATATAGCTGTTGTTTTAAATGCGAAGCCAGGGGATTTAATTTTAATTCTTGCCGGTGATGATATAAAAACCCGTAAAGCATTATCTGAATTAAGACTGGAAATGGGAACCCGACTTGGCCTTAGAGATAAAAACATATTCAAAGCATTATGGGTTCTTGATTTTCCGCTTTTGGAATGGAGTGAGGAAAGTAACCGCTGGCATGCGATGCATCATCCTTTTACCTCTCCAAAATCAGAAGATGTGGATCTTTTAATTACTGATCCAGGTGCGGTGAGAGCTAATGCTTATGATATGGTAATAAATGGTGTTGAAGTAGGAGGAGGTTCAATCCGTATTCATGATAGATTATTACAGGCAATGATGTTTGAAAAACTTGGGTTTACTAAAGAAGAAGCTCAAGCACAGTTCGGGTTTTTAATGAATGCTTTTGAGTTTGGAGCGCCTCCACACGGGGGAATTGCTTTTGGTTTTGATCGCCTTTGTTCATTATTCGGTGGTTCTGACACTATCAGGGATTTTATAGCGTTTCCAAAAAATAATTCAGGAAGGGATGTTATGA
Organism: Bacteroidota bacterium; assembly: GCA_030856445.1. Taxonomy (GTDB): domain Bacteria; phylum Bacteroidota; class Bacteroidia; order JACCXN01; family JACCXN01; genus JACCXN01. Next base: position 12,877 of record JALYPI010000149.1, on the reverse strand, counting down.
TTGACTCTCCCTCTCCCATAAGTTTTGAGCAGCTTGATGAGCTTGGGATAAAATTAGATGTTAAAAGGGATGCATAACCTGAAAAAATAATTTTTTTAGTGGATCAAAGGCTCACTTTGGACTAAAGTTGAACTATAATGATGAACCTTAAAAATCTTAAAAATTCACTTCCCTTTTTAATCGGGATTATTTTAGGATTATATTTTATTACCCTTAATATTACAGGTAAAAACTTAAGTCATTTTCCCGGAGATTTAGGAGATGGCAGGTTTAATACTTATATTCTTGAACATGCGCATAAGTTTTTTATTGGCCAGGAAGAATCTCTCTGGCAAGCTCCTTTTATGCATCCTGAACCAGAGGTTATAACCTATTCTGATAATCTGGTTGGAACAGCTCCTTTTTACTCTATTTTTCGATTCCTGGGTTTGGATAGAGAAGCATCATTTCAAAGTTGGTTTTTACTGATTATAGTTTTAAATTTTACTTGCTGCTACTTCTTTTTAAACTGGTTATTTAAAAATAAATATGCTGCGGTTTTAGGTGCTATGGTTTTTGCCTTTTCCATGGGCCTGCAATCCCAAATGACCCATGCCCAGATGTTTACAAGGTTTCCAGTACCACTGGCATTCTGGGCGGCACTTTTTTTTAATAAAGAATTTAAGCCTAAATATTTTTTTGCTGCCGTTTTTCTTGTTGTGTATCAGTTGTATTGCGGAATATACATGGGATTGATGTTGATTATTCCAATAGCCACAATGTTGTTTTTTGCTTTAATAAACAAACCGAATCTACTATTAACTAAGATAAAAGATATAAAATGGATAGCTAAGGTTATAGCTTCACTTGCATTAAACCTACTTATTGCCTTACCTATACTGATCCCCTATTCTGAAAGAACGAAAACCTTGAGTCTGCATTCTTATGAGAGTGTTTTTTTAAGTCTGCCAACTATAAAATCATTTTTTTTCAGTCAAAGCGGGAGTCTTTTCTGGGAATTTTTAGTAGAAGCAAGTCAATCCTATCCTGCTTGGTGGGATCATCAAATATTTGTGGGCGGGGTGGCAATGCTGGCAATGCTGGTTTTCCTTGTTTTGTTTTTCATTCAAGTCATCAATAAAAATAAATTTGAAAATGCAACTGTTAACAGTTCAATAGTTATTTTAGTTCTTTCTGGATTAATAACTTTTCTTGTGTTTCTAAGAATCGGTGATTTTTCTTTTTATCAGTTTGTGTATAAACTGCCAGGTTTTGGCTCGCTTCGTTCGCTTACTAGAATTATAAATATTGAACTTATTTTCTTTGCTATTGCAACTGCCTTTGTATTCAGTACTGTACTTAGAAAGCAAAATTTTCTTTCTGCTTTACTTTTTGTTCTTTTTGCCGGCTTAATTACTGCAGATAATTATTACAAGGAAGAGGCTACTTACAGAACAGAAAAAACACTATCCCAATCAAGAGTAAATAAGCTCATTGAAAAAATGAAGAATATTCCTCCAGGTTCAATAGTCTCCCATGAGCCTGAAATAACAGAACACTACTCCTTTGTTTATCAACTTGATGCAATGTTGGCAGCGCAATCGCTGAATTTAAAAGCAGTAAATGGATATAGCAGTACTTCTCCTTATAGTTACACCCCATTTTGGATGGAGATGAATTCTCAAGCCAGGGAAAACTGGTTTAAAAGTGTTGAATTTGTTCCTGACACAGTATATGTGATTCCTTAAATTTTAAGTATTAAATCTTAATTACTTTTTATTTTTAATCCTGTTTTAGTAATTACAGAAGATTCCTGGTAACTGTCATAATCTGTATTGATTTCCCAAAGATTATGTTTTTTGTTGTCAAGAATATTTTCAGCTGCCATCATTCCCATTAGTATGCTATGGTCCTGATTATTGTACTTAAAAGCGCCATACCTCCCTATTACTGAAAGGTTTTTAATAGAGGAAAGGTAATCTTCAACAGGTTTTAAAGAACTTTTATATCCGGTGTTATAAACAGGATAACATTTAGGGATGCGGTAAACAAAACCATCTGTAATTGGAGCCCCTTTAATCAGATTGGTTTTTATAATTTCTTCTTTTGCAAGTTCAATTATTTCCTGGTCATTTTTTTTCCAGAAATCCTCCTCCTCGTTACACCAATATTCTAAGGCAAGAATAGTGCTTTCCTGGTCTTTGAAAAGCTGGGGAACCCAATTTCTGAAATTGGTTACGCGTCCCATTTTTAAATCTGATGAATGTACATAGAGCCAGTTATCCGGAAATAAATTTTTAGACTGAATATTCAGATAAACAAGTATAGTATTTCTAAAACGAAGCTTTTCTGCTGCACTCTTAATATTTTCCGGAACCTCAGGAAGTCGCCTTACCATCTGTGTAAGGGGCATGGTTGAAATTACCTGGTCAAATTCTATTTTTTGTCCATCACTTAATTCTATTGCGCAGGCTTTTCCCTCTATTGTGATAATTCGGTTAACCGGGCTGTTTAAATGCACCTTCCCTCCATTTTGTTTTATAGAATTAGCCATGCGTTCATACACCGTTCCCGAGCCTTTGTGAGGGTATGCAAACTGATCAACAAGGGTTTTGTGTCTTGAAGTTCCTCCTCCAATTATGGCATTTTTGATGGCTTCAAAAAGAGAGAGCTTTTTAATCCTCTGAGCGGCAAAATCAGCATCCAGTTCACTGCAACTTATGCCCCAAAGCTTTTCACTGTATGTTTTAAAAAAAATTTCAAAAAGCCTTTTCCCAAAACGAGAAGTAACCCAGCTTTGAAAGTCATCTTGTTGTTTTGTTGGAGAAATTTTTTCTCCCATATAGCTTAAGATGCAGTAGGCTGCCTCAAATACACCTAAATTGATAAGTGAATCAAAGGCTTTAAGAGGATAATGAAAGAAATTTCTATTATAATAAATACGTGTTAAACGATCTACCATTTCGTAATCTTTGCCAATTACTTCAAGCCAAAGGGAATTTACCCTAACATCATTGCTAAAAAAACGATGAGGTCCTAAATCAACTCTTTGGTTCCATAGTTCAATGGTTTTAGCGAGCCCTCCTACAGAATTACTAGCTTCAAAAACTTCAACCTGGGGGTTTCTTTTAGAAATTTGATATGCAGCGGTTATCCCGGCAGGCCCGGCACCTATTACAGCTATTTTTATTTTCGATTCCAAATGTTGTATTTCATTATACAATAAATTGCCCTGACCCCATCTTTCCAACCAATTTTTTTACCCTCCTCGTAGGTTCTGCCATAATAGGAAATTCCTACTTCATATATCCTTACTTTAGGTATTCTGGCAATTTTAGCGGTAACTTCAGGCTCAAATCCAAAGCGCTTTTCTTTAAGTTTAATTTCTTTTATAATATCTGCTCTAAATAATTTATAACATGTTTCCATGTCTGTTAAATTCAGATTGGTAAACATATTTGACACAGAAGTAAGAAACTTATTTCCTAAAGTATGCCAGTAAAACAAAATTCTATGAGCTTGTCCTCCTATAAAACGAGATCCATATACTATATCAGCAAAATCTTCTATTAAGGGTTTTAACAAAATATTGTATTCATGAGGATCATATTCAAGATCGGCATCTTGAATAATTACAAAATCCCCAGTGGCAAGTTCTATCCCTTTATGAAGCGCGGCCCCTTTACCCTGGTTATTAGGCTGATTATGCAAAGTAATATTATGTGTAGAATTAGTTGTTATGTATTTTTCAATCACCTCCCTGGTGTTGTCTGAAGAACAATCGTTTACAATGATAATTTCTTTATTAATATCATTAATAAGATGAACTTTAGCTATTTTATCAAGGATTAAATGAATAGTAGCCGACTCGTTGTAAGCAGGAATAATAATAGATAATTTAGTGGTGTTTGGCATATGAAAAGATAATTATTACTGCTTTATTTTTAAACGAATATGATTAATGATAAACTTATAATTATTCAGTAAAAGTATAATTGCTAAGAGAGGAAGCAGCCAAATAACCCTGCTTTGCAAGCGGTTATAAACATTGGCAAGACTTCCTGTAACGGCAGCGTTTGCTACTATTGCAGTAAGAATGAAGAAAATTAGTGAAATTGTAATTGGACTTGTTTGCGAAATAATCTTTGGAGTAATTAAAAAGATTAAAATTATGAGTAATGAAAATGCAATTAACACTTTTTGCTGTTCATTGAGATTATCAAAATCCAACCTGCTTTGATTTTGTAAGGATTCTAAATATTCTTTCACTTCATCCTTAAAATGCATATTTATTCTGGTAAGGGGTGTGGAACCTTCTCTATAAGCCACTAAACCACTCCCTGCCTCATGCTGAACTAATTGTTTTAAGGTAGCTTCAATTGATTCAGAAATAAACCAGGATAAATATTTTGGGGTAGTATAAATTTTATTTAAGATGTCCTGATATTCTGCTTTGTTATTTTCCCACCCATCTGTTTTATATAATGGACTATCAGGATAGCCCCAAATAAAATTCATTGCTGAATTGGGCAAAGCATCTTTATATTCACACAATTTATATTTATTGTCATTACAGTTTTCATTTAAAAAAGCACTTAAAATCCCATTTTCCACCATTCTTCCCATTAAAAACACATGACTGGATTTTGATAAACTAAATCCACCGCCATACATTAAATGCACAGTGGGTAATAACAGCCAGGAGAATAGCAGAAGTGAAAGACATAACCATAAATTTTTAATTTGTATGGTATTGACTTGATTATATTGCTTAATAACCCATTTAAAACCTAAAGTAAAAATTAGAAAGATTATGGTTATTATAAGTAAATTGGAATTATGAGTAATACTAGTGAAAACAAATATTATTGAAATAATCGTTTTGTTTAAAATTGAAAGTTTGTTGGAAAATAAGAGTAATGCAAAGGATAAAATAGATAACGAGGTTAAAATGTCTGGCATTACCTGGCTTGTATACCAAGAAATTCCTGTGAAAAATGACAAGAAAGTTGTGGTAATGATGAATGCTTTTAAAGGATCAATGTTTTGAGTAAAATTTTTGAAAACCTGATACAAAATATAAGAAACCAGCAGACTTTGAGAAAGTATTACAAGCCATAAAGAAGCAGCTAAACTACTATGTCTAACAAATAATCCATAAATTATAGGCCTGTCAGGAGGAACATAAGAATCGAATCCTGAACCTATATAGGTTCCTGTATCGGAATATACTAAGGGATAGCCATTGTAAAGTGCCGGAACGCCTAAAATAATAGCTCCAATTATAATAAAGATGAATTTTTTAACCATTATTTTTTAAAAAAAATAAATTTTTAAATTTTCATTTCCGGAATTTCCCCTTCAATAATTAATTTCCCCGCAGTGGCATTTTTTATTTCTTCAACTGAAACTCCAGGTGCTCTTTCCAGGAGCTTAAAACCATTTGGAGTAACATCAATAACAGCTAATTCTGTAACAATTTTTTTAACGCAATTTACTCCAGTAAGGGGCAGGGTGCAATTGGGAAGCAATTTTGATTCCCCTGCTTTATTTACATGCTGCATAGCAATAATAATGTTTTTTGCAGAAGCAACTAAATCCATAGCTCCACCCATTCCTTTAACCATTTTGCCTGGTATTTTCCAGTTGGCTATATCGCCTGTTTCACTTACTTCCATTGCTCCTAAAATAGTAAGGTCAACTTTTCCAGCCCTTATCATTCCAAAACTCATTGCAGAATCAAAAAATGAAGAATCGGGAAGTGTTGTAATAGTTTGTTTTCCGGCATTTATCAAATCAGGGTCTTCTTCTCCCTCAAAAGGAAATGGGCCCATTCCAAGTAATCCATTTTCTGATTGCAGCATAACATCCATTCCATCAGGAATATAGTTGGCAACCAAAGTGGGTATGCCAATTCCTAGGTTCACATAGTAACCGTCTTTAATTTCCTGTGCAATACGTTTTGCAATACCGTGTTTATCTAAAGCCATATTTTTTTGTTTTCAAAAATATAAATTCTTAAGCTCATCAATGATTTAATTTGCGTCAGAAATTTTTTTATAAAGATGCTGTAACCTTGTTTTTTTTAGAGAAAAGTTTATTTGCTTCTTGTAGTTCTTTGCTCAATTCTTTTTTCATAATTCACTCCTTGAAAAATGCGGTGAACATAAATACCAGGAGTGTGAATTTGATCAGGATCAAGCTCTCCTGAAGGAACCAGTTCTTCTACTTCTGCAATGGTGATTTTTCCTGCCATTGCCATAAGAGGATTGAAGTTCCTGGCTGTGGCACGGAATATCAGGTTGCCCTGTGTGTCGCCTTTCCAGGCTTTTACCAAAGCAAAATCAGCATCAAATGCCATTTCCAGCAAATGATCTTTTCCATTAAAATTTCTAATTTCTTTGCCCTCAGCTATTTCTGTTCCTACTCCTGCAGGAGTGAAAATAGCAGGCATTCCATACCCCGCTGCAAGGCATCGGGTGGCTAATGTTCCTTGTGGTACCAAATCAACTTCAAGCTCTCCGCTTAATAGCTGCCTTTCGAATTCTGAATTTTCCCCAACATAAGAAGCGATCATTTTTTTGATCTGTTTTTGTTTTAATAATAAGCCTAATCCAAAATCATCAACTCCGGCATTGTTGGAAATACAGGTTAATTCTTTAATTCCTTTTTTAACGAGTGCTGAAATACAGTTTTCAGGAATTCCACATAAGCCAAATCCACCAAGCATTAAGGTCATGTTATCCTTTATTCCTTCAATAGCAGCATCTGCGTCTTTTACTGTTTTGTTCATGGGAGATAATTTTATTCAAATCGAATGTTTGTATTCTGAATTTTATAAGCAGCACAGTCTACTTCAACATCAAGTTTTCCTGTTGGTCTTTCAAAATCTTCTTTAGAAATTTTAATGGTAGGGTCAGCATAAACCTTTTGCATGTATAAAGCCCAAATTGGCAGGGCCATATTTGCTCCCTGCCCCAATTGAGTAGATCTGAAATGAATACTTCTGTCTTCCCCTCCAACCCATACTCCTGATACCAAATCCGGAGTAAGTCCTATAAACCATCCATCAGAATTGTTTTGGGTTGTCCCTGTTTTGCCGGCTATTGGAGGTGTAAGTTTAAATCTCCATCTTAACCTTGTTCCGGTTCCCGATTCAACTACTCCCTGCATTAATTTCAAAGTAAGATAAGCGGCCTCCTCACTCATGGCCTCTGTATGTTTAGGTATAAAATCCTTAAGCACATTCCCGTTTTTATCTTCAATACGGGTAATGAAAATTGGTTCTGTCCATACACCCTTGTTGGCAAATGTACTATTGGCACCTACCATTTCAAAAACAGAAATATCTGCAGTACCCAAACAAAGAGAAGGTACAGCATCAAGTTGGGAAGTTATACCCATTTTCCTTGCAAGATTAACCACTGCTTCAGGTCCGAACTGCTTCATAATATATGCTGTAATGGTATTGGTAGAAGTAGCAAGTCCTTCTTTAAGGGATAACATGCCTCCATATTTGCCATCGGAATTTTTAGGCGTCCAAACCTTCCCCTCTGGCAATTCAAAGCTTACAGGCACATTGGGCACTTTATAACAAGGAGACCAAAACTCCTGCATGGCAAGGGCGTATACAAAAGGCTTAAAAGTTGAGCCTACCTGGCGCTTACCCTGCTTTACATGGTCATAAGAGAAATGCTTTGAATCTATGCCGCCTACCCAGGCTTTTACTGCACCTGTCTTAGGATCCATGGACATAAAACCTGTTCTTAAAAAGTGTTTGTAATAAATAATAGAATCCATTGGAGTCATTAAAGTATCAATCTCTCCTTTCCAGCTAAAAACTGACATTTCTACCGGGGAATTGAAGTTTTTAATGATAGAATCCTTGCTTACTCCCTCATTTGTTAGTTTTCTATATCTTTCTGAACGTTTCATAGCTTGGTTCAACAGTGATTCGGTCTGCTGGTCAGTTAACTTGAAAAAAGGAGCGTTTTTTTTGTCTTTCCAGTGCTTGAAAAAGTCATCCTGCAGTTCTTTTCCAAGATGCTCGGCTACGGCTTCCTCTGCATATTTTTGCATACGGGAATCAATGGTAGTATATATCCTTAAGCCGTCTGTATTAATGTTATAGGGTGTGCCGTCAGGTTTATTGTTTTCACTGGCCCACTTTTTTAATTCATACCTTAGGTATTCACGAAAATAAGTAGCAAGCCCTTCATTGTGATCTTCTTTGCTATAATCAATTCCCAGAGGTAGTAATTTTAAAGAATCATATTCAGCTTTTGTAAGATAAGGTTTATTCGTATTTGGATCGTTATAATTAGTCATTTGATACAATACCACATTTCTTCTGTGCATTGTTGTATCAGCTCTTCTCAAAGGATTGAATAAAGATGGGTTTTTGGCCATTCCAACCAGCATGGCAGACTGTTGAATATTTAATGAATCAGGAGTAGTGTTAAAATAAATTTTAGCTGCAGATTTAATACCTACCGCATTGTTAACAAAATCAAAACGGTTTAAATACATAGCCATTATCTCCTGTTTGGTATAAAAGCGCTCTAATTTAGAGGCAATTACCCATTCTTTGAGTTTTTGGATGACCACTTTTAATCCGCCACCTTCTCTTTCATGAAAAAGCATTTTGGCAAGCTGTTGGGAAATTGTACTTCCACCACCACCACCACGATCTCCGCCTAAAACGGTACGAAAAAACACTCTGCTTAAACTACGTACATCCACTCCCGAATGTTTATAAAACCTTGCATCCTCTGTGGCAACTAGACCATTACAGACATTCTTAGAGATTTCATTAAAAGGAATCGTGGTTCGGTTTTGAATGTAATATTTTCCCAGTAATTTTTTATCAGAAGAATAAATTTCTGAAGCCAGGTTGTTTTTAGGGTTTTCCAATTCTTCAAAAGAAGGAAGTTCTCCAAAAAACCCATTACTTACCGCGCTTATTACAATTACTGGTATTGTAATAACCAAAAGAATCAAAACCCAGAAAAGGATGATCCATTTTCTATAACCGGAGGACTTTTTATTCATATGTTTTTAAAAAAGCAATGGTTAAAACTAATCAATTTTAAAAAAAACAATTTATTTTTTGTTGTTTTTTTCAATTCGCATACCTATATCTATAATATGTGGAACGTCCTCTTGGCGCATAGCGTGTTCAAATTCAAATTTATAAAAACCTGCTATGGGGAAAGAAGCATCTTTTTTAAACATTATTCTGTTGTCATAGATATCTCCCGACCCGGTTCCCAGCCATTTGCCGGCAGGGTCTGCAAGAAATAACTCAAGGGTGTCCCGTGCCATTTCTCCGTTTGGGAATACAGTGTTTAAGAACAAAAATAAATTGGCATATGGATAAGCTCCCGAATTCCTCAGGTTAATATAAAAATCATATTGAGCAAGAGTATCCTTAACTTCTACTTCAAATGCTTTTGGCTCATTTTTATTCCATAATTCATTTTCAATGGGGAGATTTTTTTCATAAAATCGCTCCTCATTACAAGCAGAGAAAATAATAATACTTAGTAAAGTAAAGGTTACTGTTTTTAAAAATGCGTAATTCAAATTATTGCTTATTATTAATGTTATTATTAGAAGTGTTTTCAGAGAATTTCTTTTTTTTCTTTTTCTTCTTTGGTTTCTTTTTATTGTCAAATCTGGTAAGACTATCCTGGCCAACCACATTTTCATAATCAGGTGTTTTCTCAATTTTAATTTTCACTTGTTCGCTTATCTCCTCTGGTTTTGTGCCATTTGAATTCATTTCAATAACTGCTTTTACTCGATCCACAGTTAATGGGATAAACAAACCAGGATTATTCTCATAAGAATACCACATAATCTGACCGAAAATATCAGTTTTCTGATGCCTGGCAAATCCTGCTTTTGATTCTAATCTAAGGGCAACTTCAGGGAAGGCTTTTAAAGCATCAAGATAAGAATCAAGTTCATAATTAAGGCAGCATTTGAGTTTGCCGCATTGTCCGGCAAGCTTTAATGGGTTTAATGCCAGTTGCTGGTATCTTGCCGCATTGGTAGATACTGATCTAAAATCAGTAAGCCAGGTGGAACAGCACAGTTCTCTTCCGCAAGAGCCTATTCCCCCAAGTCTTCCTGCTTCCTGCCTTGCTCCGATCTGGCGCATTTCAATACGAATTTTAAATTCATCGGCCAACAGCTTAATGAGCTCCCTGAAATCCACTCTTCCATCTGCTGTATAATAAAAAATAGCTTTTGTTTTATCTCCCTGGTATTCAACATCACTGATTTTCATATCCAGGTTTAAATTCACAGCATGGGTACGAGCTTTATACATGGTGTTGGTTTCCAACTCCTGTGCTTCATGCCATTTTTGAACATCACTGGTTCTGGCTTTGCGATAGATCTTTTTTACCTCATCCGATTCGCTTTTAATGCCTTTTTTTTTCAATTGGAGTTTTACCAGTTCTCCTGTTAGTGAAACAACTCCAATGTCATGCCCTGGATTAGCCTCTACGGCAATAATGTCTCCTGAATAAAGGTCAAGATTATCCACATTCTTGAAAAATTCCTTACGACTGTTTTTAAATCTTACTTCAACAACATCAAAGCTTGTTTGCCCACTAGGCAATTGCATATTAGATAACCAGTCAAAAACGTTTAGTTTATTACAACCTCCAGTGCCACAGGCTCCATTGTTTCGGCAGCCATTAGGCACGCCACTGGTACTACATCCTCCTGATGAACAACTGCCACATCCCATAATTGTATTTTATATATAGTAAATCGATATTTAATATATCAATTTGATTTGTTAATAATTTTTGATTTTATCGTCTTGCCAATATTTGCTTTGGACTGATCATAAAACGCTAATCTAACGCAAAATTACTTTTTTTATGCTTTAAGCTTCAATAATTTCATCATTCTTAAGGATAAATCCAGAAACAAGATCCTTGGATTTGCATTTCTTTCTATATGCATTGCGGCTTTAGTGAGTTCTTCAGTAATCTGCAAACAATTTCCACCATGAATAAAAGGCGAAAATTTTTGTAAAAATGCGGCCTCACTTCCATTGGCTTTATTAAGATTATTTCCAGGGGCATAATTCGAAAGCATGCATTCCCTTGTCATTTGAAGGGAATAACTGATAAAATCTTTTTGCTTTTCTCTTCCCACTGTGGCAATTGAATTAACCCATTCCATGGCCTCAGGAACATTTACTCCAAAAGAAATTCGCATCCATTGAATGAAAAATGAAGTAAAAAAATCTTCATTCCCATTTTCCTGCATTAATTTTTTTGCCATAACACTGTTTCCGTCAGCTAAAAAAGCTACTTGTGCAGCTTTTTCCTGTGTAAGTTCATGTTTTTGTAAAAGGCGCTCAATTAAATCCGAATCCTTTATTTTTTTCACCTTTATTAACTGTGTACGAGAAGTAATAGTAGGTGGCAATAGTTCATGCTGTTCTGCTATAAGAATAAAAATAGTTTTATCAGGTGGCTCTTCCAGAATTTTAAGCAACTTATTAGCTGCTGCAATATTCATTTTTTCAGCCATCCATATAATCATTACCTTATAATCGGCCTCGTAGGATTTAAGACTTAACTTTTTAACTATTTCTGCACTGTCATTTACATTTATTACTCCCTGTTTATTTTCAATTCCCATGGTTTCATACCAACCATTTAAGGATAAATAAGGATCTTCAATAAGAGATGATCTCCACTTTGAAAGATAGGTGTCACTTTTTACAATTCCTGTATTTTCTTTAGATGTATTAACCGGGAAAACAAAATGAAGATCGGGGTGGATCAGTTTGTTATATTTAATACAAGAAGGACAAATTCCACAAGAATCCTCTTCTGTTCTGTTGTTGCAGTTAACATATTGCATATAAGCAATTGCCAGCGCTAATTTCCCGCAACCCTCAGGGCCTAAAAAAAGCTGGGCATGGCTAATTCTGTTGCCCTTGACTGATTGTATCAGTCTTTTTTTTAATTCCTGCTGTCCTGTAATTTCTTTAAAAAGCATTTGAAAATGGTCCTGTTTCGCTATATTTTAGCAAATATATAGATTCTTCTAAAGGAAAAATAAAGCTTGATGTTTTAATTTTGATGATTATGCCAAAATACTACTTTTGTACCCTTATTGTAAATAGAACTATGAACCCGATAGTTATCGGTTAGCAATGTAATAAACGTTCACAAAACGCGAATGAATATAATCCCGATGAATCGGGATGCAATTAAAAAATAAATTTTACACGTATGAGAACTCCGGATGATTGTAATTTTTCAGGAAAAAAAGCCCTGGTTAGAGTAGATTTTAATGTCCCGTTAGATGAAAATTTCAATATTACGGACGATACCCGAATAAGAGCGGCTCTTCCTACAATCAAAAAAATAATCAATGAGGGAGGTGCCGTTGTTTTAATGTCTCATTTGGGAAGGCCAAAAGGATTATATCAGGATAAGTATTCCCTTAAGCATATTGTAAAACATTTGTCTGATTTATTAGGCTCTGAAGTGAAATTTGCAAAAGATTGTATGAGCAGTGAAACAAAAGAAATGGCAAAGAATCTTAAACCAAAAGAAGTGCTTTTGCTTGAAAATTTACGTTTTTACAAACAAGAAGAAGCGGGAACTGAATCATTTGCACAAGAGCTTGCCATGCTAGGTGATATATATATTAATGATGCATTCGGTACAGCTCACCGTGCACACGCCTCAACCACCATTGTAGCTAAATTTTTTACTGAGAAAGCCTTCGGATACTTAATGGCCGATGAGGTTAGTAATATTAATAAAGTGCTGCATGAATCAGAAAAGCCTTTAACTGCAATCCTTGGTGGCGCAAAAGTTTCTGGCAAAATAGTAATAATTGAACAGTTACTGGA
>JALYPI010000130.1 GCA_030856445.1 Bacteroidota bacterium | reverse complement strand
CTACTGAACGATGCCTGAAGGCCTTTTGATAAAGCTTTATTTTTGAAGGATAAAAGCCAAAAATATTCTTAATAGCTAGTGAAAGCTTTTTATCAGGAGAAAAGAAAAAATTTAAAGCCGTAAAAGGATTAATCAATGTTATGCCTTAAATTTTCTAAAAATAACAGAAGCATTGTGTCCTCCAAAACCAAAAGTATTGCTTAATGCAGCTCTTACTTCTCTTTTTTGTGGTTTATGAAATGTTAAATTCAAATTGTTATCAATATCAGGATCATCATTGAAATGATTGATAGTAGGAGGAATTATATCGTTTTTCACAGCTAAAATACATGCAATGGATTCAACAGCTCCTGCCGCACCAAGTAAATGGCCGGTCATTGATTTGGTTGAACTAACATTTAACTTGTAAGCATGTTCTTTAAAAACGCCTGTAATAGCCTTTGATTCAGCTATATCTCCCAAAGGAGTAGAGGTGCCATGAACATTAATATAATCAATTTCATCATAATTCATTTCAGCATCCTCAAGGGCATTACGCATAACGTTAAGTGCACCTAAACCTTCTGGATGAGGGGCTGTAATATGATGAGCATCGGCAGACATTCCTCCGCCAACTACTTCTGCATAAATCTTAGCTCCTCTTTTAATTGCATGTTCGTATTCTTCCAAGATAATTGCTCCTGCACCCTCGCCAAGTACAAAGCCATCACGACTTATATCAAATGGTCTGGAAGCTGTTTCCGGAGAATCATTTCTTACGGATAATGCATGCATGGCGTTGAATCCACCAATTCCTGCTTCATTAACTGCAGCCTCTGAACCACCAGAAATAATTACATCTGCCTTATTAAGCCTGATATAATTAAATGCATCAATAAGTGCATTGGTTGAAGAAGCGCAGGCAGAAACAGTGGTAAAATTAACACCTCTGAATCCAAAACGAATAGAAATATGCCCAGATGCAATATCTGCAATCATTTTAGGAATAAAAAAAGGATTAAAACGCGGAGTACCATCGCCTTTAGCAAAGGCTCCACATTCAGTTAGAAAAGTATCTAAACCTCCAATGCCGGAGCCCCATATAACTCCGGCTCTGTCAAGGTCAATATCTTCTTTTTTAAGTCCGGAGTCTCTATATGCTTGATCAGCAACGGCCAATCCGTACTGAGCATAAAGATCAAGGCGTTTTATTTCCTTACGTTCAAAATAATCTTCAGGTTTAAAATCCTTTACCTCACAGGCAAATTGAGTTTTAAACTTAGAGGGGTCGAAACGTGTTATACGAGCGGCTCCACTAACTCCTGCCAAAAGATTATCCCAATATTCAGAAACAGAATTCCCTATAGGTGTTAAAGCACCAAGACCTGTAACTACTACACGTTTTAACTCCATCTTAATTGAACTACAATCCTTAAAAATTATTTTGCGTTTTCTTCAATATATTTAATCGCGTCACCTACAGTAGCGATTTTTTCAGCCTGATCGTCAGGTATTGCAATATTGAATTCTTTTTCAAATTCCATGATTAACTCAACTGTATCTAGTGAGTCAGCACCTAAATCGTTTGTAAAGCTAGCTTCGTTAGTAACTTCGCTTTCGTCAACACCTAATTTATCAACGATAATAGCTTTAACTCTTGATGTAATATCAGACATTTTTTATTCTCCTTTCTTAATGGTTAATTTAAAAATTTGGCTGCAAAGAAATAAATTTATACAGTTAAATTCAAATTTTTGTTGAAAATATTCATAAATAACTTTCCGTTTTTATTCCTCTTTTTGCAGTAATTGCATTAAAACAAGCCTTTTAAAGGGCAGATAAACAGTTAGAATTAAAAAAAATTAGCACTCTATTTAAGTCAAAATTCTTTATAATAATTTACATTTGGATGTTTTTCTCCTTTATTCACTTTCATTTAATGCCACTAAACTAATTAAAAAATTTAATTAACCTGCTTTCTTTATCTATTTTTGCAAAAATTTATCATGAAACGAATTGCAATTTTTGCATCCGGGGCTGGTTCAAACGCCCAAAAAATAATCGACTACTTTAGAACAAATTCTTCTGAAATAGCCGTTTCTCTTATTGTATCAAACAATCCGCAAGCCGGAGTTCTTGACATTGCCAATGAAAATAAAATAAATATAGTAATAGTTAATAAGGAAGAACTTAAAAATCCGAATCGTTTAATTGAAACACTTGAAAAAGAAAAAATTGATTTAATTGTTCTTGCCGGGTTTTTATTACTGATCCCTCAAGAGATCATCAATAAGTTTAAAAATAAAATTATTAATATTCATCCTGCATTATTGCCTAAATATGGCGGAAAGGGAATGTATGGCTCCTCTGTTCATAAAGCTGTTAAATTAGCTGGAGAAAAAGAAACAGGAATAACCATCCACTTTGTTGATGAAAAATTTGACCAGGGAGAAATTATCTTTCAAGTAAAAAGCAAAATAGAACAAAAAGACACTATAGAGAGTATAGCAAAAAAAGTACAAATGCTAGAACATATACATTATCCAAGAATTATAGAATCTTTATTAAACAAATAGGTTTGGCAGATATCACAATATTTACAGATGGAGCAGCAAAAGGAAATCCGGGAAGAGGCGGATACGGCATTGTTATGCTCTCAGGCAGACATAGAAAAGAAATCTCTCAGGGATACAAGCACACCACAAACAATCGCATGGAACTCCTAAGCGTGATTGTAGCCTTGGAATCCATAAAGAACGAAGGATGTAATGTTAAAATCTATTCAGATTCCAAATACGTGGTTGATTCAGTTGAAAAATCCTGGGTATTTAATTGGGAAAAAAAAGGCTTCAACGGTAAAAAGAATATTGACCTTTGGAAGCGCTTTTTAAAAATATACCCAAAACACAATGTGAAATTTGTCTGGGTAAAGGGGCATGCTTCAAATGTAGAAAACAACCGCTGTGATGAATTAGCTGTTGAAGCTGCTTGCGGAACAAACCTTCCAGAGGACACTGGATATGAAAGTGATTTGGGAAACAATAGTCTTTAAAGAAATAGTTATTTGAATATTCAAGATTATTCCTCGGCCCAAATACTAGTTCCCTCTGTACAGTTTTGACAAATATCAATTTCTTTGCGAGAGTTTAAAACCTTTTTTCTAAACTCATAATATTCTTTGCTTTTCCAAATTTCCGAAAATGAATTGTTTTTAAGATTCCCCAATTTATGTGTAGCATCTTTATCAAAACAACAAGGCACAATTAATCCATCCCAGGTAATAACGCAGGAGTGCCAGAGTTTCCAGCAGTGATTGGATAAGCTGTTCTTGATTTTATAGCAACCATTCCCGATCTTTTTATATCTTGAATACTTCGCAGTTTCAGGAATTAAATCATTCCCGTTTTTATAGTCATAAACCTGGGCTGTTTTTAAGGCAACTTTGTCCACACCTAATTTTTTTCCCAGTTTTTTAATCTCTTCCACCTGATGTTCATTCTGTTTTACAACAAGAAATTGAAAAATAACATAAGGGGTTTTTGATTTAAGTTCCTTTTTCCATTTTATAATGTTTTGAGTCCCTTGAATAACCTTTTCTAGCTTTCCACCTACCCGATAATTTTCATAGGTTTCCTGCGTGGTGCCATCGATGGAAATTATTAATCTACTTAATCCCGATTCTATTGTTTTACGTGCTTTGTCATCATCCAGGTAATGTGCATTGGTAGAAGTAGCGGTATAAATTTTACGGGAGGAAGCATATTTTATTAGCTCAAAAAAATTTGGATGAAGGTATGGCTCGCCCTGAAAGTAAAAAATCAAATACAACAATTTCTTGTATAACTCATCGATCACAGTCTTATAAAAAGCCAGCTCCAGCATTCCGGTTGGTCTGGAAAATGACCTTAGCCCGCTTGGACATTCAGGGCAACGAAGATTGCAGGAGGTAGTTGGCTCAATGGACACACTCAATGGCTTTCCCCAATGAATAACCTTACCACTATACTTGGATAAGAGGTACCCTGAAATAATCTGTAAATGGTTTAACAGTTTACCCCAAGTGTAATTGCTTAACAGGTTAACCGTATCGTTTAAACTTCCTTTCATCTTATACAAAAGTATTAAAAAATATGGGCCAGTTTTATTTGCCTAATTAATCAGGGCTATTTATTAATTTATAGTTTTGCAAAAAAACTAATTGTGAGAATCATTGTTTTATTTTTTTTCCTCTTTTTATTATCTGCTTCATTTGCTCAGGAAAATTCAATAACGGGAAAAGTTATAGATTCAAAATCAAAACAACCCCTGGCATTTGTAAATATAGCAATTGAGGGATCCTTCCAAGGCTCTGTATCTGATATAGATGGAAAATTTTCTATTTTAATTCCCAGCAACTCCAAACAAATAAGTTTTACCTATGTAGGCTATGATAATGTTATTTTATTACTGAATGATTCAGTTTTAAGTTTAAAACAAGTAGTAATAAAATTAAACAGGAAAGACTTTTTATTGAAAGAGTTTACATTTATTGCAGGAGAAAACCCAGCAAACAGAATAATAAGAAGTGCTATAGAAAATGCCTCTAGCAACAATCCTGAAAACACAGGATCTTTCTCTTACACCTCTTATAATAAAATGACATTTACTCCCAAAACACTTCTTCAAAAAGATACTTTAAAAATTAACGACTCAGTTGCAGATAAACTAAATGCATTCTCAGAAAAGCAGCATTTGTTTCTTATGGAATCAGTAAGTGAACGAAATTATTTAAATGGTCTTAATAATGAAAAAATTATTGCATCAAGAGTATCTGGTTTGAAAAATCCTTCTTTTACATTATTGGCAACGCAGATGCAGTCTTTTTCATTTTATGGAGATTATATTTCCATTTCTGAAAAAAAGTACCTTAATCCAATTAGTAAAGGAAGTATTGGTAGGTATGAATTTATTCTTGAAGACACTTTATTTACTTTAAATGACACCGTTTTTATTATTTCATTTTATCCAAAGCCTGGAAAAAACTTTGATGCTCTTAAAGGCCTGGTATACATTAATACGAATTTATATGCAATTCAAAATGTTATTGCTGAACCTGCTCAAAATGAGCCTGGTTTTCATATTAAAATTCAACAGAAATATGAATTTATAGATGGTGTGAAGTGGTTTCCGGTACAATTAAACACTGATATAACTTATAAAATGATAAATGTAAACAACCATCAGGTTAAAGGTATTGGAAGAAGTTATATTGAAGACATAAAAATAAATCCTGATCTGAATAAAAAACTATTTAACAGAATAGTCCTTGAAGTTGCACCAGATGCAGCAAAAAAAGAGGAAGAGTTTTGGAATATTTACAGGAAAGACAGTTTAACCCAAAAAGATCTTACTACTTATCATGTTATTGATAGTATTGGAAAGGCTGAAAACCTGGATCTTAAATTAAAGGCATTTGAAACAGTTATGACAGGAAAAATACCTGCGGGTTTTGTTGATTTTGATTTAAACAGATTTTTAACTTTTAATGATTATGAGGGGTTTAGAGCAGGGGTAGGAATTCATACCAGTAATAAAATTTCAAAAGCTTTTTCCACCGGAGGTTATTTTGCCTGGGGATTCAAAGACAAAGCACTTAAATATGGCGCTGATGCTGCCTTAATATTACATAGCAAATCAGAAACAAAATTAAAAGTTTTCTGGAAAAATGATGTAATGGAATCAGCAGGAATTAATTTTGTACTTGATAGAAAACCTAAAATGAGTGAAAACTACAGGCCTTTTTTGATTTCAAGAATGGATTCTATTAAACAATCAGGCATATCGGTAGAATTTAGAGCTAGTGAATACATCAAAACTTCTGTTACCGCAAGCCAAAGCAGGATAAATTCAACAGGAGCTTATCAATATGAATTAACAACAGAAAATTCCACCATAAAAATTTCCGAATTTGACTTTACCGAGCTTACTGCCGGAATTCGATTTGCTTACATGGAACAATTCATTCAAAGTAATAGCCAGACCTATTCATTAGGAACCAATTATCCAGTTGTATGGCTGCAGTTTAAGAAAGGTTTTAACAATGTTTTACAAGGCAGCTTTGATTATACAAGAATTGACCTTAAGATTGAGAAAAATTTTATTCTAAAACATTTTGGAAACACCTCCTTACAATTTGTTTCAGGCCATATAGAAGGCAACCTGCCTTATACCGCTCTTTATGCAGGCTTGGGAAGCTTTAAAAATTTTTCAATTTCTGTAATGAACACATTTGAAACAATGCAAATGAATGAATTTTTATCCAGTACTTATGCTTCTTTTTTCTTTAATCACAACTTTGGCAGCCTGCTGTTTTCAAAAGGAAATTTCAAGCCAGAAATTACCTTTGTTTCCTCAGCAGGATGGGGT
>JALYPI010000043.1 GCA_030856445.1 Bacteroidota bacterium | reverse complement strand
CTTTTTTCTTTGTGCCGTGTTTACTAATGTTTTGCAGCAATTCGACTAATAAATAATAAACTTTTTTCTTGATGTTTGCAGATCTATCCAGGTTTTGTTCAATCATACTTAATATGGGAAGGATAGTTTGCTGAGAAAAATCTCCCTTATATACCAGGAGAATATTATCGGAATACATTATATCATGTATCTCTTTAGTATGGCTTAGTTGAATATTTTCCTCGTTGGAGTCGCCTTTAGATAATTTTAATTGTAAATGAAAAAGTGATAAAAAGTAATTAATAAATTCAAAATCGAAAATCAAATTATTCCCGCTTTTTCTGGCCATTTCAATCATCCCAAGTCCAGCTCCTCCTTTATTAGAATAATCCTCATTTGTAAGCACTTTTAAATATAATTCTTTAAGCTCCTCTTTATTTAATTTATTTATATTTTCCAGTTGAGATTTAATATTTTCAACTTTTGTGTTCTCAATTAAATTGGTGGAGGAAATAAAAAAGCTATTACCAATATTTCTTACCATAAACATTTCAGGTAAGTTATTAGTAGCGTTTTTTATAACTGGTTTATCACTATGATGGATTATGTTCTGAAAACATTCAGCCATTAAAAAAGAAACCTTGTTCTTTATTTTTGATAATTCGGGTAAATTATCAATATTATTCTCGCTTAAACGCAGAATTTTAGAAGTGATATCATCATTAAAATCTGCTTGATAAATAAAACTTGAGTTGTCATTTTCTAGTTTTTTATAAAAAGCAAAGGAAACTAATGGATTCATTTAAATCTTTTTTGTTGAAACTAAACAAATTTAATTAAATATCAATACGTTTAGGATAATAAAATAGTATTTGAACGATATTATATAGTTTTTAAATTAAAAACACTACTTCCATAATAAGCAATCAAAACCTACAATTAATTATTAAGCATAATTGGCATTACGAGCATTAAAATGTCTTCCTCAGAAGCCTCATCATTTGCTGGAGTAAGAATTCCTGCCCTGTTTGGTGCAGACATTTCAATATTTACCTGTTCTGAATCAAGGTTATTTAGCATTTCCATAAGGAATTTTGAATTAAATCCAATTTCCATATCTTCTCCTTCATATTGGCAGGTTAAGCGTTCGGTTGCTTCATTTGCAAAATCCAAATCTTCGGCTGAAACTTGTAACTCACTGCCAGTCATTTTTAATCTTACCTGATGGGTGGTTTTATTTGAAAATATTCCAACTCTTCTAATTGAACTCAAAAAAGAAACACGATCAATAGTAAGTTTATTAGGATTTTCTTTTGGTATTACTGCCTCATAATTAGGATATTTTCCATCAATTAATCGACAAATCAGGTTAATATTGGAAAATGAGAAAAAAGCATTGGAATTATTATATTCTATACGTACATCAGTTTCTTCGTTCTGAAGCAGGTTTTTTAAAAGGTTCAAAGGCTTTTTTGGTAAAATAAAAGAAGTGTTTTTATCTGATTTTGCATCGGACCTACTGTACCTTACTAATTTATGGGCGTCAGTGGCAACAAAAATAAGATTTTCACTTGAAAGCATGCAATAAACACCCGACATTACAGGTCTTAACTCATCATTACCGCTTGCAAAAATTGTTTTGTTTATACCATTTGCAAGAACATAAGAATTGACTGTTAAAGAACTTGGAGATTCAATGGAAGGTAGTTTTGGAAATTCATCCCCATCATGTCCAGTTAATTTATATTTACCAAAATCGGATGCTATTTCTATCCCGTTTGTTTTATTTTGTATAGTAAAAGTAAGTGGTTGTTCAGGAAAAGCTTTTAACGTATCCATTAATAATCGAGCAGGAATAGCAATTTTACCTTTGTCTTTGGCCTCTACTGTAATTGTAGTGCTCATGGTAGTTTCCAGATCAGAGGCAGAAATCACCAATTCATTTTCTCTGATTTCAAATAAAAAGTTATCAAGAATAGGTAAAGTATTACTGGAGTTAAGAACTCCGCTTATATTTTGAAGTTGTTTTAGTAATGTCAAACTGGAGACAATGAATTTCATATTTTTTTGTATTGATTGTTAATTTAGTACTTAAATTGTCTTCAATTATAAAGGCAAGCCTAAAATCAGGGTTATAATTGGTATTCAATTTTGACAAAGATATGTTATTTGAAATAGCTAAAGGAAGTAAGAAATTAACTTTTCCCATTATTTTTTAACAATTTGAAAAGTTATTATCACAGAATTCATTAATTGATTCTAGAAAAAATATTTTTAACAGATCACAGAAAGGATTTTAAAAGTCTTACTTATTTACCTGTTTTTTACTTAAAAAATAGTTAATCCGGGGAGTTAATTCATTAAAAACAAAATGTTGAATAATCACAAATTCTTTTTCATTTGTAATTCCATACATCCTGTCCATATCATATTCTATTGGGTTGTCTTCAAGGTCTTTGGATCCTTGTTTCATTGGCTTATTATATCCTGTAAATAAGTTTACATTCCCATTAATATCAGTTATCTTGATATTGAATTTTTCACAAAAGCTCATAATAGAATCTTGTGTTTCCCTTGGAGTATCATCGGCATGAAATTCAAAGTTTATGTTATTAAAACTGTTGATGTAATAAATAATAGAAAGAGTATCAATATTTTCCAGGTATTGATTGTTGTGAATTGATTTTAATTTTGGCTTTCTCTTGCTTATATTCTCAATTATAAACGACTCCTGGGGAAGTTCTAGATAATTTACTTCAATTTTATCTATTTGATCAGGGCTATATCTATAAAGCGCAGTGGATTTCCATTCTGATTCATTAATAAAATACCTGGAAGAAAGGTAACCGTAATGCCCTGGGATATGCAAAACAAATGGCACTTTTGAATTTTCCAATAACATATAAGTTCCGAAATGATCTTTAGTTGGCCCTCCAACGTAATACACTTTTGCAGGCTTGTCTTTTCCTTTGAAAATTTCAATTTTGGTAGCATTTCCAGCCATGTGAGTAATTACATTATCAAAAGAAGCTTTAGAAACAGGTGATTTTACTTCTAAATCACCAATAGTGGTTAGTATTAAGTCAATACCATCTTTTCTTGCCTCTGCATTCCCGTTTACAATCCAAAGTCCTTGATTTTTTCTTTCAAGTGTTACACTTTTACCATGCCCATCCACCATGAAAATTTTTGTAACATTTGCAGTGTCTTTTACTGCAAAATCTTTCAATTCTTTTTTAATTGTACCGGTTTTATTATTTAACCAAAAATAGCCGGCAATAAGGCTTAATACAACTACTACAATTAATGCTATTTTGTTTTTTTTCATAATAATCAATAAGAATTATAAAATCATTTTTTGGCTATCAGTTATTTTATAACACAATTAAATTTTCGTGTATTTTCTTTTTCTGATATAGTAGATTAATATTCCTGCTAACAAGACAATAATAATAGGTAATACTGTATTTAAAAATTGCCAATAAGTTCTTTCCGTCTTTATTCTTTCAGTATCAAGCAATCTTAATTTAAATTCTTTGGAACGCGCACCAATAATGCCTGAATCGTCACAAAGATAATTCATTGCGTTTAAAATAAATGTTTTATTCGCATAAATTTCCCCTGTAAATCTATCATAGCCTAATGGGTAAATTTTTCCTGTTGATTTTTGCATGGAGTTTTTAATAATATTTCCACTGCCCACCACAATCATTTTGGTTGGCTCACTTTTTTCTTTAAATTTAATTTCCTGGCTCTTTTCTACCTCAGGTGTAATCCTGTTTGTAAATGCTGATTCAAATTCTCCTTCAAGCAAATAAGAAACAGCCTGAGCTGGTTTATTGAATTGCTCTACATTGGGCTCTTCTCTTAAAGTATTAATACTTATCCTTACAGGTGCATTTAAGAGTTTTGTATACTTTGAAGTATGAAGCAATGGAGTTTTCTTTACACCTTGCGCACCAACTGTATCAATGCTGCTTATAAATTCTACCCTAATGGCATTGAGATTATTTACAATCGGGTGATTACTCTGTGGCATGAGTAAAGGGAAATAAAACCAGGGGAAAAGTTTCTGTTGAGGCTGATTTCCTACGTATCCAGTTATAACAGGAATTGGAGCAGCTTGAAGATCCTGAACTAAATTGTTGTTTATACGAACACCATATCTAAAGAGCTGATCTTCAATATTTAAATCTTTTCCTATGGCAAAAGTAACATTACTTGTGGAAAGACTATCCATTGGTGCATCAACAGGATTAATCAACCACAATACTTTTCCACCCCCCATAATGAATTGATCAATTATAAATTTATCTTTTTCAGAAAAGCTGGAATCAGGCCTTGCTATAATTATAGCCCTAATGCCTTTAAGGCTGTTTAACTGCTCATTTATTTTAATCCTCTTTACTTCATAATATTCTGATAAAGCATTAGTTGCGTCCTTAACTTCTGTTTCGTCTAACTCTCCGTGTCCTTCAATAAATGCGATATTTGGTTTGGACTCATCACTTAACTTTTTTATAGTGTTTGCTATTTCATACTCAAGTTGTTGTTCGGAAATATTCAACATTTGTTCAGGAGAAGCGCCCATCTGGCTCTTAAGCAATTGCAAAGGAGCTTCCTTTCCTTTATATGTAAAAATAGCTCCTGGAAATATTATTTTTTCTGATTTCCCATCCTCTTCTCGAACTTCTAAATTGGTATACTGGAGGC
Source organism: Bacteroidota bacterium (assembly GCA_030856445.1). Lineage (GTDB taxonomy): Bacteria > Bacteroidota > Bacteroidia > JACCXN01 > JACCXN01 > JACCXN01. Next base: position 6,140 of record JALYPI010000043.1, on the reverse strand, counting down.
CTTGTTTAGTTAATTGCCTATATATTTCATGACGTTTTTTTTCATCGGGGTCAGCAGAAGGGTTAATAAATTCATATTCTATATCAGGAGAAACGGCTCTTAATTCATCGAGTATTTCCTTGGTTGAATTGCGAAGACGTTTAAAACCGGAGGGGAAATCCCCTTCAAGATAAATCTTTACATAAACCACATCATCAAGGTTTTTTACAAGATCTTTTGTGGCAGAGGATAAGGTAAAACGCTTTTCAGAGGTTAAGTCAAATCTTTTAAAAGCATGGATGCCGATGAAATTAATCAGGATAATAATCAAAATGCTGACCAGCAGTTGAATTAAATCTTTTCTTTTATTTGTTTTTTTAGTGGTCATTCTCTTTTTAATCTCTTTATTTATTACCATTTCCTGCTTTCAAGAACTGTTCTGGTAAGCAGCAAAAACACACCTATAATGCTAAAATAATATATAACATCCCGTGTGTCAATTACACCTCTACTAATTGAAATATAATGTTCATTAATACCCAAATTCAGGATAATATTATCAATTTTTCCAAAAAGGGCTAATGTGCTGATTGATTCAAATCCTATGAAAAAGAAGAAGCTCAAAAATACGCCAACAATAAAAGCAATGATTTGATTTTCAGTAATTGAAGAAGCAAAAATGCCAATAGCCACAAAGGCAGCAGCCAGAAAGAACAAACCAAGATAAGAACCCCACATTCCACCTGTATCAATATTTCCAGATGGATTTCCCAAAACATGAGCAGAATAATAATAAACAAGAGTAGGAAGTAAGGATAGAATTACCAGAGTTAAACCTGCAAAATATTTCCCAAAAATAATTTGTAGATCTGTAAGTGGCCGGGTAAGAAGTAGTTCTATAGTACCAGATTTCTTCTCATCAGCAAACATGCGCATCGTAACTGCAGGTATTAAAAACATAAATACCCAGGGAGCTATAATAAAAAGAGTGTCAATATTTGCATAGCCTGCATTAAGGATATTAAATTCACCAGGAAACACCCACATAAACAGACCTATAAGGGTAAGGAAGATAATGATTACTATATATCCTATGAGTGAGCTTAAAAAGCTGTTAATTTCTTTAAAATAAAGTGTTGTCAAGTCCTTAATTAATTTATAAATTCTTTAATTTCAATAATATCGTATGCTATATGTTTATATCCAATGCATCAATTAGGCGCAAATATATATATTTTTATACGCTTACCTTCTTAAAACTTATTTTCAAAGGAATTGTTTTAAATTTGCGCAAAAATCACCTTGATTAATTATATATTCAATTGATTTCTTATATAATAACTAATAAACAGTACTGTTAATGAAAATATTGAAATTTGGAGGTACTTCAGTGGGAACTCCTGAGCGGATAAAAAAGTTGGTATCACTTATTGATAATAAAGAGGAGAAGATCGTTGTTCTTTCTGCAATGGCAGGCACAACCAATAAACTTATAGAAATTGCCACTGCTCTGTATGCTAAGGAGGATCAAAAGGCAGAGGGACTTATTGATAAACTTGAAAATGATTATTTTAAGGTAGTTAAAGAATTATATCAAAGCCCTGTTGGGTTAGAGAAAAGTGAAGAAATGATAAAAGCTCATTTTAATTTTATCAGGAGCTTTACTTTAGATTTATTTACAGTTTATGAAGAAAGGGCTATACTGGCCCAGGGTGAGCTTATTTCTACTGCATTATTGCAATTTCATCTGGAGGAATTAAATATAGACTCTGTGCTGCTTTCAGCACTTAATTTTATGCGGATAGATGAAAACGAAGAGCCTGACTTTAAATTTATTGTAGAAAATTTAAAAAATGAGCTGGTTCAGTATCAAGGAAATAAAATGTTTATAACTCAAGGGTATATTTGTAGAAATGCTTTTGGTGAAGTAGATAATTTAAAAAGGGGGGGGAGTGATTATACTGCTTCTTTAATTGGGGCAGCTTTAAAAGCGGATGAAATTCAAATTTGGACTGATATTGATGGTATGCATAATAACGATCCAAGATATGTGGAAAACACCTATCCGATTGCTGAGTTATCTTTTGATGAGGCTGCTGAGCTTGCTTATTTTGGAGCTAAAATATTACATCCCTCGAGTGTAATGCCTGCCAAAAACAGGAATGTGCCGGTTAGGCTTTTAAATACTATGAACCCTCAAGCCAAAGGAACACTGATTTCTTCAGTATCTTCAGGCAAAAATATTAAAGCAGTAGCAGCAAAGGATGATATTATTGCTATAAAGATTAAGTCTGGAAGAATGCTTTTAGCTTATGGCTTTATGCGAAGTGTTTTCGAAGTTTTCGAAAGATTTAAAACTCCTATTGACATGATAACCACTTCTGAAGTGGCGGTTTCTATAACAATAGATAATGATAAATTTCTTTCTGAAATTGTAAAAGAATTAGAAACCTTTGGAACTGTTGAAGTAGATGATGGTCATTCAATAATATGTATAGTAGGTGATTTTCTTGCTGAAAAAACGGGTTATGGAATTAAGATTTTTGAATCCTTAAAAAACATACCTATAAGGATGATATCTTATGGTGGAAGTAAAAATAATATTTCCTTGCTTGTGAGTACAAGTCAGAAAAAAGAAGTACTTAATGCTTTGAATAGCGGAATTTTTAATTAGAAATTACAAATTAAAGCCTGAATAAAATTTTGATAAATACCAAAGAGTTGCAAATGAATAAACCTATGTTTACTAGAGAGTTAACCAAAAAGCTAAAAAAATTCAAAACTCCTTTTTATTATTACGATCTTAAGCATCTATCTCAAACCCTAATAAAAGTAAATGAGAATGCTTCAAAATACGGCTATACGGTTCATTATGCCTTAAAAGCCAATGCTAATGAGAGAATTATCAATTTAATTAAGCAAGCTGGTCTTGGTGCTGATTGTGTTAGCGGTAATGAAGTTAAAAAAGCAATTGAATCTAGCTTTCATCCTGAGCATATTGCTTTTGCAGGGGTGGGAAAAACAGATGAGGAGATCAATTATGCCTTGGATCACAACATTTTTTGCTTTAATTGTGAGTCATTGCAAGAGTTGGAAGTTATTCAGGAGCTTGCTGCAGCCAAAAACAAGAAAGCCTCAATTGCTTTGCGCATTAATCCAAATGTGAATGCATATACACATCATTACATTACAACAGGCCTTGAAGAAAATAAATTTGGAATAAACATGTGGGAAATGGAAGCTGTTTTAAAGCTTTTAAAGGAACTTCCTAATGTTGAACTCAAAGGTTTACATTTTCACATAGGTTCTCAAATCACCAATTTGTCTGCTTTTAAAAATTTATGTATTAAAGTAAATGAAATACAGCAGTGGTTTTTAACCAAAAAAATAATACTAGAACATATAAATGTTGGCGGAGGACTTGGGGTTGATTATCAGGATCCTGACAATAATCCTTTTCCTGATTTTGAAGCTTACTTTAAATTGTTTCATGATTTTCTTGAATTACAACCTCATCAAAAATTGCATTTTGAACTGGGAAGGGCCATAGTAGCCCATTGTGGAAGTCTTATTTCTAAAGTGCTTTATATTAAAAAAGGGCTAAATACTAACTTTGTTATTTTGGATGCAGGAATGACTGAGCTTATAAGGCCTGCGCTTTACCAGTCTTACCATAAGGTAGAAAATATTAGTAAAATTGATGATCCTGCCAATTTTAAATATGATGTAGTAGGTCCTATTTGTGAATCCAGTGATTGTTTTGGTAAAGCAATTGCATTGCCAGAAACTCAAAGAGGTGATTATGTCGCGATAAGGACTGCCGGGGCTTATGGAGAAGTTATGGTTTCTGCATACAATTTGCGAGAGCAGAACACATCGGTTTTTGAATAAATTTCAACAAAAGGATTTTATTGATTTGATTTTATTTCTGTCCATTGTTGAATTGATTCTAAATTCCCGGTTTTAAAGAAATCATTCCTCCAAATATATTTATCAAAAGCTCTTTTAGAATTAATTGAGGAGTTAATTTTAAAAGATTCATATTCATTAAACCAGGTTAATAATCTTACTTTGGATAAATCTGTAGTTAATGCCTCCGACATTTGTTTTATCCATTCTGCCTTATCATCCATTATGCCGGATTCCCCTGGTTCTCTTTCTCTTGAAGCAACTTCACATAGTAAAAGTGGTTTATGAGGAAGAAGTTCGCTGAGGACATAATAATGCTCAATAGCTTCCTTTCTAAAGCTTCTCCAAACAGGAGTGCCTTTTTCCCCAGCACCATTATAAATATCAAGTCCTACAAAATCCACATAACTATCTCCTGGATAAGCATCCATTATATTGTTCCAGCTTTCCTGTGGAATAGACATTGAATTGGGACACCATATAAACTTAACGTTATTAACATTTTCCCTGATAAAAATTTCCCTGATATGGCGGAATGCCCTAATGTAAAGTTCAGCATCAAAATCATTTTTAGAAATGCACCAGGGGTACCAGTTTCCATTAAACTCATGGAGGATTCTTAAAATCACTGTCCCGTTTACCTGCTTAATTCTATCTGCCCATTCATAAAACAGGTAATCGAAATGGCCCTCAACAATGCTATAAAGGTTGGGCTGCTTGTAATTTTTATTAACTTGTACGTAATGGTTTTCTAGAGTGATCATTGGGATATAACCATTATTTATAACTCCGTTAATGTGTTCAACAGAAGGGAAGTGCTCGTTATCTTTACCAGTGGAAAAAGGTTGAAAAAAATGTACAACAGCAAGTTTTTTATCTGAGGATGCAAATAAGGTTTCAATAGTCTGGGGAATTTCATTGAAATATCCTTTGTTGCCTTCTTCTGACCATGCACCTAATAAACAATAATCCTCTGGTAAAGAAGCAGGCGGGGCAAATAAATTTTGTCCTGTGGGAAGTTCGCCTTTTGAGAAACAAATAAAATCAAAATGCCAGCTCTGATTCTTTTTTATTGCTGTTGAATCTGTAAAGCTTATAATAAAAGTAAGCAGTTTTCCATCTTTATATCCTATGTTAAAAATGCCATCACCTCCGTTGTTATCATCTTTAAAATCTTTTAATGGAATATGTATTAGTTGCCAATCGTCTTTGGAGGAAATTGTTAAGTCATAACGCCACAGATCGTCATTGTGTTTATTAAAAAGATTATCCTTGTCGTCATCCTCTTCAAGGAATATACTAATATTACTACTTTTATTTACTAATGGATTATAAACATAAAAATTCAAAAAATCTTCCTCCACTTTTAGATCAATAAATTTGCTTAAGCCTTTTCCCCAGCCACCAAATATATTTTTCCCATTCCAACCTATCTTAATGGCTCTGTTTCCAGAATAGCCATTTTGTGTAGTAAATTGTTTTATGATAACTGGAAAGGCGCTGCCAAAAGAAAATATTCCTGACTTTTTTAAATCTTTTTGACCCTCATACATTCCTTCAAAATCTTCTACAATTAGTTTGATTTGTCCAATTGCTGATGTAGAAGATAGAATAATAAGCAAAAGAATTAATCGTCTGTAAGTCATCACCATGCCCAATTAAATATAAACCTGAAATTTCCATCCAAAAAGCCATAATTAGGAAAGTTAGTTTCATTCCAGGGAAATCGATTTATGACCCAATTACCATAAGTAAAAGAAAATCGAAATGGTCTATAATCAAAATAACCAAAACCATAGGTGTAATCAGGATCCCAGGGTTGTTTGTATTTAGGACTTATATAAGCATAGGCAGCACTTTCTGCATAGAAATTTTTCCAGATGTTGTATCTAATGGATAATCCCATATTGGGCTTTCCAAATCCTCTGCGTATATTTTGGTTTTGATCAATAAAATTAACGGAATATCTAAAAAAAGGGGTTATGATTATATTCGAATTACCCACATGAAGTTTGTCCATGAGCTGTTGAAATAAACCATTGTTGTATGAAACAAAAAAGTTTCCTTGAAGAAATTTTTTTAAAATTTCTGAGGGACTGTCAGAATATTTATTTGGAGCATAGTTTTCATATCCATAACTCCAGGTTTTTGGGCGCCAGTTATATCTTCCAAATGCATAATTGAAATCGGAAATCCAGGGAGCTCTTGCATTTGGATTCCAATCTTTATAAAAGGTAGTGCTTATATACACT
>JALYPI010000066.1 GCA_030856445.1 Bacteroidota bacterium | reverse complement strand
TGTTTTGTGCAAAAATCAACTTGGTATTAGCAGGGTCAGCTCCTTTAAAAGTAACAGTATTTGTTGCACTTGTTCCAATTATTTCCCCAATTTCTATTTGCTCGTTATATATTCCAGAAGCAACATTGAAAATAACAGGACCAGCTATGCCGCAATTCATTGCGTTTAGAGCTGATGCGAAATCCGGATAATTTCCTGTAGCGCCAATGGTATAAGTGCCTGCTGCTAAATTAGGTAAGATAGCAACATATGCCGCAGTGGAAGTATCACTTAAGTTGCTGTTAGTACAGGTAACTTCACAGCGATAGTACATGCTGCTTGTTTGATTTGTAGTAAGATTACTACTAGTAGCTCCAGGAATATTTACCCAAGGACCTGTGGAACTAGATGAGGATAACCATTGTAAATTTATCCCATTATCAAGTGATTGTCCAGTCAAAACTAACTGGAAGTTTTGGGATGGGCAGATAGATACCGGTCCAGTTGCTGTTCCTGGCGTAGGTGAACCCGAACAAGCTGTTGCAGATGTTACTGTAATTCCAAAATCAATTGCAGATCCATAAGTAAAAGTTGCACAGGAACTTAATGGTAAGCTTCCGGATTCATTTATCATTACTCTCATTCTAGTATTTCCAGGTATTGCTCCTGTTGGAACGGTGAAAACATAATTGCCTGCTATATGAGAGCCTGAAGCAGTATAAGTTCCAATTGATTCTGTTGCTTGAAATACTTGATCCTGATCCCAGTCTATCCATAACTCTCCTACTCCACCATAATAGCCGCCACAAGAACCCCAGGTTACATCAACAGAATAGGTTTGATTGACAATCAAATCTGAAGTTTGAGAAGCTGTAAGATCCAACAATCCTGTGTTTCCAGGGCATGTGTGAGTATAATTGATGTTGGAAGTTCCGCCAGTTAATGATACTCCCATTATTTGAGTATCAAAACCGCTAGATGCTCCAGCTGCACAATATTGTGCTTGAGCATTTGTTATGCCAAGAACGGATAAGAAGAGAATAATAAAACTCTTCATTTTCCAGCTTGTCATTTTTTTTGAAGTAGATTTTTTTTTCATAAATAGAATTATTAATTATTAAAAGATTAAAAGGAAATAGATAATGTTGTTATTCTTAAACTCAATAAACCAAAATAGTTAAATAGTACTATCGAGTGACAGAACTCTTTTACAATTTTTAGCAGGTGTTTTTTAAGTAAGGTGTTTAATTGTAGGTTTTTTTCTCATGGCTATTTAAATTAGTGCTAGGTATATATAATAGTAACTTGATAAACAAAAAATCTACATTGATTTTAATAGGTTCTAAACCTAAGTATTAATCATTGGATTTAAAAGGGTAAACTATATATATTATTGCTATATGTATAATAGTTTGATGCAAGAAACAAAAAATAAACGTTAAATGAAAATTAATTTAATTATTTTTAGACAGATGTATAATAAAAAAGCCTGCAGACTATTTAGTTTACAGGCTTTTTTATTGATTTCAATTTTATTACTTAGTTACTATTATTTTTTTGTGAATCGGCACGTCTCCTCCCACATTAACCAGGTAATAAATTCCGGCAGGGAGTTCATTGATTTCTGCTTTGAAATTATTCTCAGCATTTACTCTAACTACCTGTACCGTTTGTCCTAAAGCGTTAACTAAAGTAAATTCTCCTTTTTCATTGGTAGATATTACAAAACGCCCATTGTTTGGATTAGGATATACGTTTAGATTTGAATCGTCAGCCGTTGCGTTTTCAATACCTACACTAGATATTGTATTACATGCAGATGTGTCTGTACATCCTGAGACTGCAAGTGTAACGATTACAGCATATGAGCCATTTGCAGCGGCAGTATAACTTTGGCTGTTTGCTCCTGCAATATTAGTATTGTCAGAACAATCAATCCATTGGTAAGTTGCTCCTGCTGTTGAGGCTTCTAAAATTATATCATTAACCGTAACAAGGTTTATTTGTGCAGGCTCAGTAATAACAATAGTAGCAGTTGATGACCAGTTGTTGCTGTCCAAAACAGTTACTGTGTATGTGCC
>JALYPI010000035.1 GCA_030856445.1 Bacteroidota bacterium | reverse complement strand
AGATACTCCAAACAATCTTCTTCTGTTTTGAATCGCTGATGAAAAGTTATTGAATTCACACCTGAAAATTTATTATCTTCCATTTCGCAAAATTATAAAACTTTGCGACCTAAACGCCTATACCAATCAAATTATATACATATGAAATAGCCATGCAGCAACCGTGCACAAACACTAATGAATATAACATGGCGTATTCCATATGACTTTTACAATAAAATTATCTACATATGAAATGAGTAGCCTCTTCCAAATAGTATCAGTAAGAGAAAGTACACACAAAGTTAAACCCATAATCGCTCAGAATTCCCTTTCAAAAGTCATTTAAAATTTTCCAAAAAACACCGTACTTCATTTTTTGCACTATTTTTAAAAGAACCCAATCCTCAAAGCTTCCAACTCATCATTTTTCTTTATTTTAGCCGTGAATAATCAAAAAGCTAAAAAAATGAGTTTACAACGTCCTTTTAATATTAAACAGTGGATAGAAGAAAACCGACATCTTTTAAAACCACCAGTTGGCAATAAGCAAATATGGGAAAATGCTGAATTTATTGTAATGGCTGTAGGCGGCCCTAATGCCCGTAAAGATTATCATTACAATGAAAGCGAAGAGTTTTTCTATCAGCTTGAAGGAGATATAAAAGTAGGCATACAAGAAAACGGAAACGCAGTAACCATTCCAATTAAAGAGGGCGATATTTTTCTTCTTCCCCCCATGGTTCCTCATTCTCCTATAAGAGGTGAAAACACAGTAGGGCTTGTGATTGAAAGAAAAAGACGCGCTGGTGAAAAAGATGGACTTTTATGGTTTTGCGAGAATTGCAACCATAAATTATACGAGGAGTATTTTGAAATGACCAATATTATGACTCAGTTTCAAGGCATTTTCAAAAAGTTTTATGGAAGCCAGGAACTCAGGACCTGCACAAAATGTAAAACAGTAATGGAAGCTCCCAAATAAAATCAGAATCAAAACTGCGCACAAAATTCTTTTTTTTATTGCTTGTTCTTTATATTAGGCAATAAGATATTTACTTTTTTTAAAATAATCCTTTTCAATGCAAAGTCCCATTTTAACAATAGATATACATACGCATATCTTACCTGAAAATATTCCCAACTGGAAAGAAAAATTTGGATATGGTGGTTTTATCCAACTTGATCATCACAAACCTTGTTGTGCACGTATGATGATGGACGATAAGTTTTTCAGGGAAGTGGAAGACAATTGCTGGAGTGCAGAGGCAAGAATTAAAGAATGTAATCATCACCATGTTGATGTGCAGGTATTGTCTACTGTTCCGGTTATGTTCAGTTACTGGGCTAAACCTGAGGATTGCCTTGATCTTTCCATGTTTTTAAATGATCATATTGCAGGAATAGTACAAAAATACCCTAAGCGATTCATAGGTTTAGGCACAATTCCTTTACAGGCTCCTGAGCTGGCCATTAAAGAATTGGAAAGGTGTAAAAAAATAGGGCTTGCTGGAATCCAGATTGGTTCTCATGTAAATGAATGGAACCTTAATGCAGAACAGCTTTTTCCGGTTTTTCAAGCCTGCCAGGAACTGGATATGGCCGTGTTTGTTCATCCCTGGGAAATGATGGGGCAGGAGAAAATGCAACGCTACTGGCTGCCTTGGCTAGTGGGAATGCCTGCAGAAACCTCCCTTGCCATTTGTTCAATGATTTTTGGAGGTATTTTTGAGAAATTACCAAAGTTAAGAGTTGCTTTTGCTCATGGAGGAGGTTCCTTTCCTTCAACAATAGGCCGTATAGAGCATGGCTTTAATTGCCGCCCTGATTTGGTAGCCGTAGATAATAATAAAAATCCAAGAGAATATCTTGGGAAATTCTGGTTCGATTCCCTTGTTCACGATCCAAAAATGCTTAAATTTTTAGTGGATCTTGCCGGAGCAAATCGAGTAGCTCTGGGTACAGATTATCCTTTCCCTCTTGGAGAGTTAGAGCCGGGTAAACTTATCAACACTTCTGAATATTCCACAGATATTAAAGAAATGCTTTTAAACGGGGCTGCTCTTGAGTGGCTTAATTTAAAAAAAGAGAAGTTTTTAACTCAAAATTAGTTCTGTTTGGGATTAATTACAAGGCTTTTTTGCTAAAGCAAGGTAAATATAAGTTACCTTTGCCAGGGTTCTTTCCAAATCCATAAAATGCCAATAAAAATGGCCTGTTTTTCGTTATTATTAAAACATTTAACATGAGTGATAAAATTAAACATGAGTGTGGTATTGCCCTAATTCGATTACTTAAGCCAATTCAATATTATATAGATAAATACGGCACCCCCCTTTACGGCATTAACAAACTTTATTTATTAATGGAAAAGCAACATAACCGTGGACAAGACGGGGCAGGTGTTGCAAATATTAAATTTGATGTTGAACCGGGAACAAGATATATTAGCCGTTACCGATCTGTTTCATCAGGAGCCATCCAGGAGATTTTTGGTAAAATAAATGCTAAATTCATTGAAGTTAAAAAGAATAACCCTGAAAAATTAAATGATGCAAAATGGCTAAAAGAAAATGTAGGCTTTTCAGGTGAGCTATTTCTTGGACATTTAAGGTATGGAACTTACGGCAAAAACAGCATAGAGAACTGCCACCCTTTTTTAAGGCAAAATAACTGGATGACAAGGAATTTAGCAGTTGCAGGTAATTTTAACCTTACTAATGTTGATGAACTTTTCAGTGAACTGGTAGAATTAGGACAACACCCCAAGCAAAAGACCGATACTGTTACTGTTATGGAAAAAATCGGACATTTTTTGGATGTTGAAAATGAGAGAAAATTTGCGGAATTCAAAAAACAAGGTTACAGTAATGAAGAAATTTCTCCTCTTATTGCTAAAGATTTGGATATAGGAAGGATTCTTTCCGATGCAAGCAAAAAGTGGGATGGGGGATATGCTATGGCTGGATTATTAGGCCATGGAGATGCCTTTGTTTTAAGAGATCCCTCTGGCATACGTCCTGCATTTGTTTATGCAGATGATGAAGTAGTGGTAGTAGCCTCTGAAAGACCTGTTATTCAAACTGCTTTTAATGTAGCTGCAGATAAAGTAAAGGAAATTACTCCCGGATGCGCCCTTATTATTAAGAAAGACGGGACTTACAAGGAACAAAGAGTAGTTGAACAACTGGAAAAAAAATCCTGTTCATTTGAACGCATTTACTTTTCAAGAGGAAGTGATAAGGATATTTACTTGGAAAGAAAAAGATTAGGTAGTTACTTATGTCCTGCAATTCTTAAATCTGTTGATTATGATTTAAAAGATACTGTTTTTTCATTTATTCCTAATACTGCAGAGGTTGCCTTTGCAGGTGTTATTGAAGGAATGCATCACCATCTTAATAAAGTAAAAAGACTTGAAATATTAAAATTAGGTGATAAGGTATCTGATCCTGCTCTTACTGAAATTCTTTCTGTTCGTCCAAGGGTTGAGAAAATTGCAATAAAAGATGCTAAATTAAGAACCTTTATTACCGATGACAGCAATCGTGAGGACCTGGTAGCTCATATTTATGATACAACTTACGGAGTTATCAGAAATGGAAAAGACAACCTGGTGGTAATAGATGATTCAATAGTTAGAGGAACCACACTTAGACAGAGTATTCTTAAAATATTAGACAGACTTGGTCCTAAAAAAATAATCGTTGTTTCATCCGCTCCTCAAATCAGGTATCCCGATTGTTATGGAATAGACATGGCTAAACTAGGAGATTTTGTTGCTTTCCAGGCTGCAATTGCTTTGTTGAAAGATAATTTCATGGAAAACATTATTGATGAAGTTTATGAAAAAGCCAAAAGTCAGGAAGGTTTGCCAAAAGAAGAAATAGTAAATGTGGTAAAAGAAATTTACAAACCCTTTACTGCCGAACAGGTATCTGCCAAAATTACTGAATTGCTAAGGCCATCAGATTTAAAAGCCGAAGTAGAAATAATTTACCAGTCTTTAGAGGGCTTGCATAATGCTTGTCCTGACTCTAAAGGAGACTGGTATTTTTCAGGCGATTACCCTACGCCAGGTGGAAATAAAGTAGTGAACAAAGCCTTTATCAATTACATGGAAGGTAAAAACGTAAGGGCTTATTAATTTTTGAAAGAAGCTCCCTCACTCTTAAATTCAGAGAGAAACAGTATACAAAAAATTGCATTTGGAGTATCAAAAGTATTTTTAAAAGGTATATGTTTTCATTTGTAAATATTGTTTTTAAAGGTCATCCCGTTGTATCGAGATGACCTTTATTAATTTCCCGATAAATCTGGAAAAATAGTTGCACAGTTCGGTGTATGGCTAGTTAATATGGACATAATTTGTTTTTGAATTTTCATCCCGATCGATCGGGATTATATTCATTCGTGTTTCCATATAAATCGGGACAAGTAGTGAACAGCAGGCGCATGGTAATTTCATATTGAAAGAGTATGTGTTTTCATACTGTTAGTAGACTGTTGGAATTAGAAAAATTAATACCTGAAAATTTCATTCAAGTTGTTGTTTAAAAAACACAGTATTTCTCTATAAAATGCCATTTTTTTACGTAATTTGCGCACCTTCATAAAAGCACGAAAAATGGAATTAAAGCCTGAAATTGTTGAACGAATAAAAAAACTGGATGAAAAATACCAGTCAATGGGACAGGATCTTGCTTCTTACCTTGATGGTTTGTTGTATGCAGATTACCTTACCTATTGGGATTATATTCATCTGGATACCCTATTAAGCCTTCAAAACCCCAAAACCAGTATTCCTGACGAGGAGATTTTTATCATGTATCATCAGATAACTGAGCTTTATTTTAAGCTTTGTATGCATGAATTTAATCAACTCGAGAAAAAAGAAAACCTGGACGCTGCTTTTTTAACCTCCCGCATTAACAGAATTAACAGATATTTTGGAGCATTAACACACTCCTTTGCTGTAATGGTGGACGGAATGGATCCAGATCAGTTTTTAAAGTTCAGAATGTCATTATTGCCTGCCAGTGGATTTCAATCTGCACAATACAGAGAAATTGAGATTTGCAGTACTATATTTAACAATCTGGTAGAAAAAGAGCAAAGAGCAAAATATTCTTCAATGCCTAATGATGCTGAAATTGAAGAAATGTATGATCATCTTTATTGGAAAAAAGGAGCCACAGAGCTGGCAACAGGAAAAAAGACACTTACCCTTAACCAGTTTGAAGAAAAGTACAATAAACAATTGATTGAGCTTGCAAAAAGCAAAAGAAAGTTCAACTTGTTTTCCTTATTTAATTCTTTAACAGAAGAAGAAAAGAAAGACGAAGGCTTAATAAATTCATTGAAATTGCTGGACGTTAATGTAAACATCAACTGGCCCTTATCACATTACAAATCCGCAGTAAGATACCTTCAAAAAGACCCAGTAGATATTGCAGCCACAGGAGGTACCAACTGGCAAAAGTACCTGCCTCCCCGCTTCCAAAAGCGCATCTTTTATCCGGAATTATGGAAAGACGAAGAAATAGAGAACTGGGGTAAAAACTGGGTAAAGACGGAAGTTTTTGGTTTGAAGTAGAGTCCAGTCTGCCCGGAGCTTGGGGCGGTGCTTTATCGAACAGACCCCTCACTTTGTTCGGGGTGACAGGCTTTGAACAGGGTTCGGGGCAGCATTGCTCAACTTCCTGCAAAATTTTCCGTACCTTAAAATCTATTTTTAATAGATTTTACATGAAAATACATTCCTATTACATTTACATCCTCACCAATAAAAACCATACTGTTCTATACACAGGTGTTACCAGCAATTTGGAAAGAAGATGTTGGCAGCATAAAAACAAAACATACAAAGGCTTTACAGAAAAATACAATGTAGACAAGTTAATTTATTTTGAATTTTTCAAATACATTAATTCGGCTATAAAAAGAGAGAAG
>JALYPI010000166.1 GCA_030856445.1 Bacteroidota bacterium | reverse complement strand
CCATATCACCATCACATACAACTGATGCAGTAGAATTAGCAGTTACTGTTGGCAAGGCATTGAATGTTACAATAGTTGAAGCAGTATTAGTACAGCTGTTTAAATCTGTTCCTGTAACTGTATAAGTTGTAGTTGCTGTTGGAGCAAAAGCTGTTCCATCAGTTACACTATTATCCCATACATAAGTATCAGCTCCACCACCGGTTAAGGTAACCATATCACCATCACATACTGCTGAAGCAGTTGTATTTGCTGTTACTGTTGGTAAGGCATTTACAGTTACTGTCTCTGTAGCAGTATTTGAACAAGCGTTGGCATCAGTTCCGGTTACAGTGTAAGTGGTAGTTGCTGTTGGAGCAAAAGCTGTTCCATCAGTTACACCATTATCCCAAACATAAGTAACAGCACCTGCTCCGGTTAAGGTTACCAAATCACCATCACACACAGCAGATGCAGTTGTATTTGCAGCTACTGTGGGTAAAGAATTTACTACTACAGTTGTTGAAGCTGTGCTTGTACATCCATTTCCATCAGTTCCCGTAACTGTATAAGTAGTCGTTGCAGTAGGTATAAATGCTACTCCATCAGTAATGCCATTATCCCAGGTATAAGTGGATGCTCCGGATCCATTTAAGGTAACAGGACTTCCTGCACAAACTCTAGGGCCATAGTTAATTGTTAAAGTACCACCTTCCCAATGTGCTTGCCAACCAGAATAACCTGCAAAATGCATTTCAACTGTATTATTTCCCCCATAATTATAATTGGGAAAAGCAACATTCGAATTTAAAGTAAAGTTTTGGGAAGAACCAAAAAGTTGATTACTTCCAATATGAGTGCCACCTACATACATATGACACCATTCACCTGTTCCACCCCAGCCCTGATCTCTCGCATTGTAGTTAAGTGTTACCCCTGTAACTGTAGAGCCTGCAGGTATTTGATCGGCAAAAGTATAGGACCAAGGCACCCAGTTTGCTGCACTTCCTCCGGAAGGAATTGCTATTGAGAATGATCCAGATGCCGGAAAAGCAGAAACAGGTGAAGCTAATCCAACTTCAAATTCAAATGTCATGGTTTGGGTAGGTGGGCCACAAGTTGCGGTGTTAACTCCTCCAAAATTAGAATTCCCAATACCTGGCCTGATTATATAACCAGTTGGACAATTAGAACCACTACATAAAGTTGGAGGATTTAGCCATACTTCACCACTGGATCTATCACATAATGACCAAACATTACCATTTGTTAACGGACTTATATAATTGGTATTTGTGTTTAATGCATTGGCAAAAGCATTAACAATTGCCGGATCAGTACATACTTGTCCTGTAGGATCAAAAGATCCGGAAATTGTCATTTTTGTATAACAATTTGTTGAAAGCTGTGCACGGAAATTATTCCACGCTGTTATCTGAGCTGGAGATGGTGTAACTCCAGCAGTAAAGTTATCAGTCCAGGTTATGGTCTGAGCTTTTATGGCAAAAGAGGAAAATGCCAATATGATAACAATCGAAAAAGTGTATATTTTTTTCATATTAATTTTTTAAAACTTAAGATTATTTAATTAGATTAATGTTAAAAGAGAAATCGGCATAGGTATCTCCATTGTTGAATGGGATCAAAAGATTATTATCAATATCAACAGAACCTAAGGCTTTGATTATGCTATTTGATTCATTGATAACGGTTCTAGCGCTTTTGTTTAATGACCAGGAAAACTGAATTTCCTCATTCGTGGTATTTTGAAACTGGATTTTTAAGTACGTTTTACCTTCCTTTTCTATTTCAGAAAATAAAATTTTAATACCATTTACATTTTGTACAGTTACCCAATTTTCTGAGTTTGAAACAACAATTTTTTCATTTACCTCCGATAAATTATGTGCACAAACATGTGAAAACAAAATTCCAGAAAATAAAATTGTTGCAAAAATTTTTAGACGATGATTTAAGTTCATTTTTTGACTTTTTAAATTAATAAGCCGGCAAAGGTATTATAAAAACATCACCGTTTTAAAAAAAGGGACAAACGACAGGAATTTGTATACAAACGACATAATAAAGAATTTCAGTAAAAGGTTTTACTGTTTTTTTAAACTTTTTTGAAGGGATGAAAAGTAAGTTCTGCCCACAGGAAGTTCAATCTCATCCAGGTAAATTTTATTGCCTTTAACTTTTGTGACATAATTTACATTAACCGCATATGATTTATGAATTTTGGCAAAGTTTCCTAATGCAAGAAGCCCAAGAGTTTCTGTAATAACTTTACGCACTATGGTAATTTTTCCTGAAGCTGAATGAATTGAAGTATAGTTTTTTTCTGCCCCCAACCAAATAATATCCTTAAAAGGAATCCTGGAAGTAGTATGCCCTTCATTAATAATCAAGCACTCCTGATTAAGGAAGGATTTTTTTAATTCCTCTTTATAAAACCCCAGTTGCAGCGCTATTAACAGGTCATGATTTTTAAATGGCTTTGTAAGATATGCAATTGGAAAGGTCTGTTTGACTTGTTGAATAATATTAGAAGAATAATGTGAAGTAATGAAGATAAAAGGAATATGGTATAAATCATTTAACAAATGGGCAAACTCTATACCCGATTTACCTGATTTTAAAAAAATATCTGTTAATATAAAGTCTGGTTTTTGTTTTTCTATTTTTTCTATTGCATGCTCTACAGACGTTGAAATCCGATTATTTTTATAGCCTTCATTTAAAAGCATATCAGAAATATTCTGGGCTATTAGTAATTCTTTCTCTACAATTAAAATACTATATTTTGAATACATTATAATCCCTGTTTAACTTCAGCAAAAAAGATTGATAAATTCCATCAGTAAAAAATTTAGTTCTAAATAAGTGCTTGATAATAAAATTCTGGCAAATGTATTTTATTTGATGAAGCACATGAAATAAAAGGGACCAACGACCTGAATTTGTATATAAACGACACAAGAATTCAAAACAAAAACTCTATTTAATATTTAAGTCTGTTTTTCAAGGAAGTGCTATAGATTCTCCCAATAGGAATTTCTACGGTTTTTAATAAGATTTTTGTGCTTTTAACTTCAGTTATGAATTTTAAATTCACACCAAATGATTTATGAACCCGGGCAAAATTATATTCAGGAAGACGGGCAAGAATTTCAGTAAATAATTCACGTACAACAATAACTTTGCTGGAAACCTGATGAATTTCCGTATAATTTTTTTCCGCTTTAATCCAAATTATCTCATCCAGCGGGATTCTTATCCTATCATGACCATCTTTAACAATTAATACGTCCTTTGTGTCATTAATTGTATTAGTTTGCTGCTTAAATAACCCCAGTTCAAGGGCTATTAGCAGATCCTGTTTTTTAAATGGCTTTGTCAAATAAGCTTTTGGAGAAGTTTGTTTTGCCTGCTGTACTATTTGTGATGAAAAATGAGAAGTTATATATATAAAAGGGATATGATACTTCTCATTAAGTAATTTTCCCAGTTCTATGCCTGATTTTCCTGAACCCAAAGCAATATCAGAAAAAACCAGATCAGGTTTTTGTTTTTCGATAAATAATATAGCCTCATCTACGGAACAAGCAATCTGAACATTTACATATCCTTCATTAAAAAGAATATCTGAAATATTCTCCCCAATCAACAATTCATCTTCTACAATTAATATATTAATATTATTTTGTGTCATCCCGTTCTTTTTATTTCTCTTTATTAAATACAAACTCTGCTGCTGTAAAAGACTTATTTAAATTAGCTTTTAGTTGTGATTTTAAAAACAATTTCATAAGTAGCTCCAGGAGAAGATAAAGTATTTACGGTAGCTCCAATTTGCTTAGTTAATATATTTACTAATCGCAACCCCAGGCTGTTTTTCCTTTTTTGTTCCTCTAATGGCAATCCTTTTCCATTATCTGCTACAGTCAATTTCCATTTTTCACTCTCTAAAGGAAAGAGTGTGATATTTATTTCACCCTCCTTTTTATCAGTAAAAGCATATTTAATTGAATTTGTAACCAATTCATTAATTACTAAAGCTAAAGGAACTGCTGTGGCTGTAGGAAAATTCACAATTGGAACATTTGTTTTAAGCTCCACTTTAGCATTCAGTGTTCCGGCTACATCACGATGAAAAGCCAATACTTTATTTATATACTCATTCATATTTATTTCCAATGTGGTTTTATCCTGATAAAGAAGTTCATGAAGCGCAGCTAATGATTGTATTCTATTTTGGCTTTGCTGCAAATAATCAAATAATTGTTCATTGTTTGCACTATTGGCCTGAAGAGAGAGCAAACTGGATATGATTTGCAGATTATTATTTATACGGTGATGAACTTCTTCTAATAAAAGTTCTTTTCGATTGTCCTCTGCAGCTAAAAACTTCGCATGCTTTTTCTTGTTTACAAAGGCACGGTTCACAAAAAAAAGCACTAAAAATGCTAAACCAATTACTAAAAACAAGAAAAACCGAAGTTGTTTTTGAATTATATTTTCTGCTTCAAAAGCTAATACCTTATTTTCATGTTCTGCTTTTTGCAATGCCTCCTTCTTTTCAAACTCATACTTAATTTCAGACCGCAGGGATTTTTTTGTATTTTCTTCATTATATACACTGTCTCTGGCCAGTATGTGATTTTTGTAGTGCTTAAGGGCAAGTGCCGGTCTATTTGTTTTAGTGTACAGCTCGCTCAAATATAACTCATCCTGCATGGTATGTTTTAATGCACCAATTTCATAATCAAATAATAATGCACGCTTCAAATAAACTTCCGCCTCTTTAAATTGTTCAGTATCCACATACAGAGAGCCGATATTTCCAAGTTGAAATGCGATGATATCTTTACCACCATACTCTTCAGCTATTTTAAGGGCTCTTAAATAAAAGTCCAATGCTTTTGCATAATCGCCTTGTTCATCATAAAGAAGACCAATATTACCCAGCCACATGGAAATTTCATTTTTATTTCCCCATTGCTCGGCAACTTTTAATACTTTTATATAATAGTTTAAAGCTAATGGATAATCTTTAAGTTCATAATATAAAGTTCCGATATTGCCTAGCGTTACTGCAATTTCTTTTTCATTTCCTAGCTCCTGATCTGCTTTTAATGCCCTTTTGTAATAATTCAGAGCCTTTGAATAATCGCCCTGCTCTGAATATATAATGCCTATGTTGCTATAATTATATGCAATTGAATTTTTGTCCCCCAACTCCTCAGCCATTTTCAATGCTTTAAAACAATAATTCAGAGCTTTGGAATTATTCCCTTGATCTAAATAGACAATGCCAATATTACCAAGTGTTTTATGTTGGAATCCTTTAATTGCAAACTCAGTATAAACAGCACCATCCAACTTTTCCCATACAGCTAGTGCTTTGTAATAATGATAAAGCGAACTTGAAAAATCACCGTTCAACCAATTTGCTTTGCCCAATTGATGATATGATTTACCAACTCCCATTTCCCACATTTGATCCTTTGCTGATTGCAAAGCAAGTATCCCTAGTAAAACAGAGGTGTCTGGCTTCGTGTTTTCCAATTCCAGGGAAAGAGCAATAAGGGCATTTACTTTATTTGTATCTTCTTTGCCATTATTAATTACGCTTTTTAGGGAATCCCTTACATTTTGGCCTAATGAATTTTTAATCAGAGGGGAAAAAAAAATAAAGATTATCAGGGGAAAAATTTTTTTCAGCAAGATTTTAAGTATGATTTAATTCTGTAATATACAATATTACAATTTATTGGACATTATTCTTCTCGAATTGCGGAGAAAAATTTTTTCCCATAGCTTGCGCATTGGTGGTCAAAGGCTTATTTTAAGGCTGGAACATTTAAACATTAATTCAATAACACTTGCAACTAGACTTGTAGCCAATCATTCTCCTTTTATCATAAAAGTCTTAATTACTGTTTATTTTGAATTTTAAAAAAAAGTGAAAAATAAATTCAAAAATTCATAAAACTAAAATCTACTTTTTCTTAACTTTTAGGTAATTCCCTTTGGAGTATTCATAAATGAACACTCCAAAGGGAATTACCACATCAAAAGTCAAATCATTTTCTTTTACTATTTTTTACCCATTAATTCTTCCATTATATTTTTATCAATGATTGTTTTATCGCTATCTCCAGTATTCTTTTTAGGGTTAAACATTAGTTTTTGAGTATATTCAGGTTTTTCTCCCTTCTTTAAAGAAACTATAGTCTCTCCATAAAATTTCCTTGCTTCTTCAACTGATTTATTCCCCTGAGCTACATCATAAGCAAGGTTTAATGCAAGGTAATTGGCAGGTTCTGCATCACATCTTGCAGACATTGTTCCTTTTGTTCTCTCCAGAATCACACTACCATCATAATTAGCAATATCAGTGTATTTTTCAACAGGAACATCGTAATTTACAGTTTGTAAAAGACAGTCTTTATGTGGCATTGGAAAATCATGATTAATTTCAACATTAGTAATCATTGTTTGGGCAAAATCTCCTTTGTTATCCCACACTAATCTTTTAGAAGTAACCTCATCTGGCACTCCATACTTATCAATCATTTTATTGGCTGCTTCTTTAGGGGTTTCTTTCCAATCATTAATGTGATTTTTCACTGACTCTTTTGTCCAGTTTTCCTGAACCGTTGTATTTTCACCTCCTGTGGTTGTTGATTGATCATCAGCAGACCCTGCTTGTCCTACATTACAAGAGCTAACGCTTATTCCTATTATTGCACATGCAAATACAATTGCTACTATTTCTATTTTTTTTCTCATTTTTTATTTTTTTAATTAAACATTCTTCTCTAATAAATTTAATTATTATAAATGATAAATACTAATTCATGGATTAAGAGGGGATTATACGATTTTTAAAAAAAACTTCTATGAATATTCAATCCAATTGAATGAAAAGCATATCTTTTAATCCAACCTGGATGTCTTAGTTCTTTAAATGATTTAAATTAAGAAGGGCAAAATATAAATTATAAGGAAAATGAAACCTATATTCAGTAATAACAGTGTTACTTAAATGGAAATTACTCCTACTTTATAGGCATACCTTATTAATCCCGCTAAATTATGGATATTCAGTTTATTCATAAGATTTGTGCGGTGGGTATCTACTGTACGAGCGCTGATAAATAGTTTTTCTCCAATTTCCCTGTTAGAAAATCCATGTGCGATTAAAGCAAGAATTTCTTTTTCACGGCTGGTAATGGTTTGGTCCTGCAAGTGGTCTACCTGTTTTTGCAAGGATTTTTTTTCATCTTCAAGTAAGGAAAGAAGTAGCTCACTATCGTAAACCTTTTTACCCGAAGCTACCTGTCTGATGGTGGCTAGAAGTATTTCTTTATCTGAGTTTTTTATCAGGTAACCATCTGCCCCTATTTTTATCATCTTTTTCATAAGCTCCTCCTCCCTGTGCATGGTAAGGATGAGAACTCTGATTTCCTTGTTTATATTTTTTAGCTTTTCCGTAAGTTCATATCCATCCATTTCTGGCATATCAATATCTACTATTGCCAAATCGGCTTCCTGAACACTGCTTTTTTTTAATATTTCTTCACCACTATTGGCATAGTCAATAACCTGTAGGTCCTTTTCATTTTTCAGTATTGATTTTAAACCATCAATGATGATCTGGTGATCATCTATCAGAATCAGCTTTGTCATAAAGGAATATTAATTTTAAAAATAGTACCACCTTTCTCTGGTGTTTCAATTTTCACATTTCCTCCAAGGCTTTCAGCCCGGCTGAAAATATTGGAAACACCAATACCCTTTGTTTCTGATAGGCATATCCCTTTGCCATTGTCTTCTGCAACTAAAAACAGTGAATTTTCATTCGAATATAAAATAAAAAAAGCATTTTCTGCTGCCGAATGTTTTAAGATGTTCGTAACAAGTTCTTGAGAGATTCTGTACAGATGCACAGAAATGTCTTCTGATATTTTGACTGGTAAAGAAAAATGTTCAAATTCAAATTTAATTGAGCCAATTTTATTTAGCTGGTTAAACATTTGATTCAGTGCGGCAGGAAGTCCTGATTTCAACAAAGCAGCAGGCATCATCTGGTGAGAAATTGTCCTTAATTCATTGCAGGCATTATCCAACAGAGAGAGAGAATCAACCTCTGTGTTTCCTTCTGCATCCAGTTTAAGTTTCAGCCCAGCCAGCATTTGTCCAACTCCGTCATGCAATTCTTTAGCTATTCTGCTTCTTTCTTTTTCCTGAGCATCTAATATAGCTTTGAACCTGATTTGTTGTTCACGTGCTTTTAACTCTTCTGATTCTGTCTTTCTTTTAAGCTTTGCCCTGTTTAGAAACAAAAAGGCAAGGGTGAACATTAGAATTAGAGCTGCTCCAAAAGCCAGGTAAAGATTTCTTTTTTGCAACTTTTCATTCTGTAGCTGAAGATTTTTGAGTTCATTTTCCTTCAAAAGGTTTTTGTTTTGTGCTTCTTTTTTAGCAGTTTCATATTTTACCTGAAATTCATGCAATGCTTTTATACTTTCATTTTTTACTATAGAATCTTTCATCTGACTGGCCAGGGAGGCGTAAAAAAATGTACTGTCGGCTCTTCCAAGATGACTGTAATTAGCAGCTATATGAGAATATGAAAGTTTTAAGAGATCGAAAGATCCCAGTTGCTTACCATAATAAAGCGACCTCTTTAAAAGCTCAAGTGATTTATGGTATTCTTTTCTCCTGATGTGGATTTCTGCTAAAACATTCAAAGAGGAACAAATGCTTCTTAAATCCAGCATCTGTTCATTGAGTTTAATGGCACTTTGTAATAACTTCTCGGCTTCTGAATAATTTCCCTGCCCACTTAAAATAACTGCCCGATTATGATATAATGTGGCAAGAATATCGTTTCGTTTTGCTTTTTCTGCATAATAAAGGGCTGAATCATAATAGTGGATAAATCCTTTTATATCCCCCATATCAGATAAGATGCTTCCGATGCCATGATATGTAGCAGCCAGGCCAACAGTGTCTTTAATGCCTTTTCTTAATGTAAGGTTCCTTAAATGTAATTTTAAGGCAGAATCAGAATTTTTAAGATTGTAATGTAATTCGGCAATGTTGTTCAATGCATTGGCAAGATTTAAAGAATCACCCATTCTTTCAAAATATCCCGGAACGTCTTTCATTTCTGAAATAGCTTTATCATATTGGCCCCGGTAAGTATATACCATTGATTTTTTAGAATTTAATCCGATTATTCCCCTTTCATCCCCCACTATCTTCTTGAGTTTAAAACTTTCATCGAAACAATAAAGGGCGGAATCATAAATTCCAGTGATTAGGTAATAAGTCCCAAGGTCATTCAAAACATTGGAGTGTAGTTGTTGTGCATTGGGTAAATTTTTAACAAGTTGTAAGGCTTGTTTCCCATACCGATAGCTTTTCTGTGGATCTTCAAAAAGATAATTCCAGCAGAGATCATCTAAGACTTTTATAAGGGAGGTGTCTTTTTCTGTGGAAAGTTTTTTTTCCAGCTCTTTAATTAATTCGGGATTTTGAGCAAACAAATCAAATGAGCAAAAAAAGACTACAAAAAATGTGATGAACTTAATTAACATATTATTGATGTACCTTCCCAAAGGTACTGTTTATTTAATATTCAGTATTTATTAATTCCTGAAATAATTTTATGTTCCTCAATTTCTATGAAATCCTTATTTAGTTTTTGAACGATACTTTCAACCTCCTTTCCTGGAAATAACATTACTTTTTTTGTCCATTTTTACTTTTTTAGGGTAAACCTATTTCAGGTAAAAGAGAGGCACAATTCTAAGCACAAAAGTATTAAGCACAATTCCCATTTCTCTCAATTATTAAAAGTAAGAAAAAAAGAATTATAAAGCAGACTCCATTTGATTTATCATATCCTGAACCGTATTTTCTAAAGGAGTGTAATGTTGCCCTAATATATTTATACTTTTGCAATTATCAAGTTTAATAGAATACCCAACATTCTTGCGAATAAATTTAATGCTTAATCCAAACATCCATCCTGTGAGGTAAAGCATGATTTTAGGAGTTAACATTATTGGCAGCTTATATTTTTTAGGAAATTTTGCCTTGATAATCTCTGCTAGTTCATAAACTCCTGCAGTACGTTCCGTAACAATAAATCTCCCCTCGGCTTTTTCATTTTCAAGTGCTAGAATATGCGCTTTTGCAACATCACGAACATCTACAAAACCAAATTC
>JALYPI010000164.1 GCA_030856445.1 Bacteroidota bacterium | reverse complement strand
ATGCAGGGCATACAGTATATCGAACATACAGCACCCAATAAACTTTTGTGATAAAAAGAAAGCCATTGCTCTTAAGTCTGCACTTCGCAAAGCCAGCGGCACCTTATGCGAAATAGCCACCAAAAGCCCAAGACCTGTTTTTTGAGTTGTGCGCTACTCCCTCCGGTCGAACAAAGCGCAAGCCACAGGCGTATGGAACTTTTATATTTAAAAGGGCCTGGTTCGCTTTCTCCGTTTAGAGTTTATCGCCCCCAAAAATCTGCACTAAATGCGCCAAAAAGAAAAGTTTTTTGTCACATTTAATGCTTTGATTTTCTTAAAGGGGCGAGAAACTCAAGCGGGGAAGGGGCAATGGCCACTGCTCCATGAATACTAAAAGTGAATTGTTGATCGGGGGGGGCTTAAAATCTAACAAGGATAGGACAAAAAAAAGAAATGTTCTTTTATTGGGGTCTTCCACCCCAAACCCCGGAAGCTCATTTTTATTGATAAATCCGCACTTTCAACACACAAACCAAAGCCTTTATCAATAAAAAAGAGCACATAAAAGGAATGCTAAAAATATCCTGAAAACAAAAAAACTCAATGGATTTATCTACCTTGCAGGCTAATAAAAAGAAAAAATTGTACACACAAACCGCTACATATAGGGAACAGCCTGTTTTTTTTGGACTGGACTATGCCAAAAAAGGTGCAGCGGGAAAAGTTCGTATTAATTACTCCACGTTTGGCGCGCAAATGCCAGGCAGAAGTTTCAACTCAACTGATTACCGCTACGGGTTTAACGGGATGGAAAAAACAGACGAGATTTCAGGGTCTGGAAACCATTATACAGCAGAGTTTTGGGAATATGACCCAAGGACAGCAAGGCGTTGGAACATAGACCCTGTTGTGAAGCCGTGGGAAAGCAGTTATGCTACATTTTTAGGAAATCCCATTTTATTTATTGACCCTAATGGTGATGACCCATCTACTGATGTTACTAAAAATGAAGATGGAACATATAAAGTTGTTGGAGGCGATTTAAATGATGGTAATAAAGGAATTTATGTTGTAGATAATAATGGAAGTAGAACAGGCGAGAAAATAGGAGAGTCTTTAACAATGTATTCTTTTTATAATGAAGATTCTCAGGATGGTGCAGGGCAAACAGGTTGGAAAGGAACTATTAATCCAAATTCGACAGAATCAAGGGATCTTGTTAATAATTTTATGAAAGAAGCAGGAGGACTTTCTCTCTTAGATTATATGCCAAATGCAACAGATGGCAAGAAATATGATTTTAAAAGAAATGGTGATCCCGAAAATAATGATAGAGAATTTCACCATCGAGGTTCTTTATTTGGAAAGGGTAAGGACGGCACACCTATTTATGCATCGGCAAGAGATGCTGGTAATTTTGCAGCCGGTTATATTGCTGGAGTAAAGGATTTATCTTGGGCTGGAGCAAGAACTGGATTTGATGGATTAGAGTTTGGAAAAAGTTTACTTAAAGGTCATTTAGTTTTTGGTGAAGGTAGCCAAAGTACTTTAGCTCAAAGAGCTGGCTTTAATTTAGGTAAACCAATTGGACAAGCCAAAACTCAAGAACGTAATTTCCAGAAAGCAATTCAAAAATGGCCAACAGGCCCAAAATATTAATGATGAAAAAAAGATATATTTTTCTACTTTTTTTTATCGCCTTAGCTTATTATTTTATAGACTATAAAAGGGACTTTATTCATAACAAAGAGAAAAGCGAATATATTACTCTTTGGTGTAGATATGGAAATTGCTATGTTATTCCGGGAAAATATTATTCGCCATTACCTCCAAAAGATAATTTTATTAAAACTGTTTTTTATAGAAATTATATAGGTATTATATGGAAACCGCAGGATAACTATAAACATAAAATTTCCTTTTATAATCAATATGAAGAAGTTAATTTAGACCCAAATATAAAAACATACAAAAAAAATACTGATTTAATGTTTGAATACAATATTTTGGATAGTATCAGTTCATTTAATAATGAAAATTTTTATAATGATAGTGCGGATTATTATAGAAAAAAGTATGATTATAGATACATTGATACAGGGGATTTATTTGGTATTACCTCTTTTTATGATTAGTGTAATGCTGCTTTGAACACCAAGAATTTGTAATTCTTCTTTCTCATTCTCTCGCTGCTTCCAGTAGGTGCGAAGCTGAAGCCAGGGAAAGTGTAACCTGGCCAAGCTTTAGGAAAGGGTTTAGGATCCAGTCCTTTTCAGTTTTACAGAGCCGCAGCATTTTTCTGAAAGAAATCCTTAAACTTTTTTTGGGTCAGGAAAGTATCGATCATTTTAAAAACCATGTTTTTTTCTTCCGTTTCCAGTTCCTGGATAAGCTTTACTTGTTCTAATAGGCTTTTATCTTCAATAGTTACTTCATTAGGGACATTGCCTTCAAAATTCACCAGTTGGTCAATGGTCATTGCAAAAT
>JALYPI010000288.1 GCA_030856445.1 Bacteroidota bacterium | reverse complement strand
TTTCTGCAATTTTCAACGTTCAGGGCAGCCCTTCGCTTCGTACTTTGTTTTTTTTCCTCCCCGCAAAATATTAAAATTGCCAACGCAAAAAATGCCACATTTTATTTTTGCAAGCCCACAAAAAAATCTACCCACAAAAAATAAAAAGAGGCATTTTCGCCTACCCAATTTCCTGCATTATTAATTTTAGTAGTCTGTGCTTTTTCAACAATCGATTATAACACAAATTGATTTTACTATCTTTGCATTAATGGAAACAAAAATGAATATAGAGCCTTTGCTAAATGAGTTGCCAGCTGATTATGCTGATAGACTGGGGGTTATCTATACTTCAAAAGTTACCAAAGAACATAAAAAAGAAAATGGACAATATTTCACTCCTGTAGAAATTTCACGTTTCATGGGTGAGTTAGCAGGAGAATCGGGAAAAACAATTAAAATTTTAGATCCAGGTTGTGGAATTGGGATCTTATCCTGCGCTCTAATTGAAAAACTCATCATCAAATTTAATATAGAAAAAATTGAACTGACTGTTTATGAAACTGACTCTAATGTATTACCTTATACAGAAGCAACTTTAAATTATCTAAATACTTGGTTAAAAACGAAAAACATTTGTCTTGAAAAAAAAATACTTACCGATGATTTTATCCTTGCTAATGCAGCAGCTTTAGAAGATTCCAATATTTCACTTTTCGGAGAAATTACTTTTAATAAATTTGACTTTATAATTTCAAATCCTCCTTACTTCAAACTTTCCAAAGAAGATAAAAGAACAAAAGCCGCAGAAAAGCTTGTTAGTGGCCAACCTAATATCTATGCTTTTTTCATGGGAATTTCTGCAAGACTTTTGAACGAAACAGGCCAATTAATTTTTATTACACCTAGAAGCTTCGCTTCTGGCAATTATTTCAGAACTTTCAGAAAATATTTCTTTTTAAATACAACAATTCAACAAATACATTTATTTGTTTCAAGAAAAGACACTTTTAATCGTGATAGTGTTTTACAAGAAACAATGATTTTAAAAGCAATTAAAAGCAAAAAAGAAATTAAAAATGAATCAAAAATAATAATTTCCTCTTCTTTTGGTATGCTGGATTTGTCAGAACCCAAAATCAAATTGTATAATCAGAGTGAACTAATTGATTTGACTTCTACAGAAAAAATCCTCCATTTACCAACAACTGATTATGAAGAGGAAATTGTAAATCTTTTCAAAAGTTGGAAGCATAAACTCAAAGATTTTGGTATTCAAATTTCTACCGGCCCCGTTGTTGCCTTTAGAGCAAAAACATTTATAAGAGAATCATTTGAAAATGGAACTGTATTTCTTGCACCATTGTATTGGCTTCACAATGTTTTGAAAATGAATACAGAATGGCCTATTCATAAAACTGGAAAAGGACAATATATATTAATATGTCCAGAAAGTAAGTCATTACTTATTCCAAACAATAATTATGTACTACTGAGAAGATTTAGTTCAAAAGATGATAAAAGCAGATTGGTTGCTGCTCCATATTTCCCAAAACCGTTAGATTCAGAATTTCTTGGTGTTGAAAATAAAGTAAATTATATTTACCGTCCTAAAGGGGTTTTGGAAAAAAATGAAGTCATGGGGATATCTGCATTGCTTAACAGTAAGCATTTTGATACATATTTCAGGACATTTAATGGGAATGTTAATGTAAGTGCCACAGAATTAAGAGAAATGCCTTTACCCCCACTTGAAATCATTAAAGAAATTGGCAATAAAATTATTTTAAACAATATTGTTAGCCAAACTGAAATAGATGATATAATTTTTCATTACTTTTCAATATCCGATTTATCAATAGTAATATGAGTAAAGTAGCAGAGGCACAACAAATTTTAGAAGCATTCGGTCTTCCTAAAGCACAACAAAATGAACGATCGGCATTAATCTTACTTGCCCTTTCTAATCTAAAAGAAGAAGATGATTGGAAAAAAGCAAAAAAAATTAGCATGTCAGTAGTGGGCAGTAAAGAAAATGCAAAATATAAAGGAATAATGCGTTTTATTTCCAAATATTATGATAAGCATTATGCTGAAAACTCAAGAGAAACATTAAGAAGACAAACGCTTCACCAATTTGTTCAAGCAGGAATAGTAAACCATAATCCTGAAAACCCTAATTTGCCAACTAACAGTAAAGACAATCATTATAGGCTTACCGATGAAGCAATTAAAGTTATTAAGTCTTTTGGTTCAATTAACTGGAATATTGAAGTAGGTAAATTCAGAAAGAAAATAGGAACTTTAAAAGATAAATACACAAAACAAAGAATCCATCGGATGTTGCCAGTAAAATTAGCTAATGGAAAAGAGTTGCTATTTTCACCTGGAAAACATAATGAAGTTCAAATAGCAATTATTGAAGAATTTGCTCCCCGTTTTGCACCAGGTAGTCAGTTACTTTATATTGGAGATACCGCAAAAAAAGATTTATATACTGATGATAAAACTTTAAAGAAATTAGGAATACCAATAGACCAACACAGCAAATTGCCTGATGTTGTTTTATTTGACAGTAAAAGAAATTGGTTATTTCTAATAGAAGCAGTTACTTCTCATGGACCTGTTTCACCTAAGAGAATTGTAGAATTAGAAGAAATGTTAAAAAACTGCAAAGTAGGAAAAGTTTATGTTTCTGCTTTCCCAGATTTTAAAGAATTTAAAAAACACACCCCAGAAATAGCTTGGGAAACAGAAGTATGGGTAGTTGAATTTCCTGAACACATGATACATTTTAATGGTGACAGATTCATGGGCCCTAGAAATTAATAAGCCACTTCATTTGCCATCACACAGTCGCAAGTACATTTACAATTCACACTAGCAAACGCTCAATCCAAAAATTGTAAATAAACTTGCGCCTCTCCCAAAGAAGAATTTTAATATTTTTCCCTCCCTCTAAAAAAAACAAAATACACAGACCCGCAGAACCCCAGTCACTCTTCATTCACGTTGCACTGCAATTCGCAACTAATCGTAGCTACCTAGAAAGGTGGGAAATGCCTTTAGTTAACATTGCATATCCTCAAGTGGCGGTCTAGGTGCTCTATTGCAAAGCCTTTAATTTCTATTAACTTTGCTGCTCGCGGTTTTTGGTTCGGTGCAATAAT
>JALYPI010000270.1 GCA_030856445.1 Bacteroidota bacterium | reverse complement strand
ATTCTGCATTGTTAATTCAGATACTGTTAATCCTAGTCCTTTTATTATTTCATTTGAAGAAATAAATTCTTTATCTCCAACCACTTGGTAATATTTTTCACTATTATAGTATGCGGATTTGTTGTTGGGAGTTAGCATGAGATAAATTTTAGAGTTTTCCAATAAACCACCATTCCAAGTGACAGCACCACCATAATCAGTTTCAAACCCATATATTAATATATCTCGACCATTAATTTTTATTAGCTCATCTAATGTCATTCCTATCTTGATGTTTTTTGGTGTTTTCCATTGCGAGTTAGGCTTTCGTATCGTTATAAAAGTAAATTTTGATTCGTAAGAGTCAAAGTTTACTTTTAATTCATTTCTTGTATTTGGGTAAATAACCGCTGCCATACCAATTACATTGCCCTCAGAATCATAAGCATTTTCAGTTTTTACATTTTCAGAGCCATAAAAATTGGCAAGTTCTTTAATATTTTTAAAATCAAATATTTTTTCAGTTTCAAATTTATTATTATTTTGTTCTGTCGCAGTTATCGGATCAACTTTATTAGGAGTACTATTATCGTCACTTAAAAGTAATGTATATGTTTTTTTATCATTGGGCCCAAAATGAACAGTTTTTTTCTTAAATAACGTCCAATCATATATTTGATTTTCGTTTTTCGTTTTTTGTTTATCGGCAAAAGAAATTTTAAAAGAAGGGGAAGGTTGAGTTAGTAATTCATATTCCCCTTTCCAAGATACTTCTTTTGAAGTAGCATAGTAATAAAAAGAGTCAACATTAGATGTGAAATTCATACCCGGTTTTATTGTTTGCCCAGGTTCAATATTATACCAACCCTGAGTTACCATACATTTGCTACTCTCTTGAAACCAACCGAAACAAATACTTATTTTACTGTTTGTTGAATTTTTTATTAATAGTTGACTTTTTGCGCTCAAACCAAGTAAGACGAGGGTAATTAAAAAAAATAGATTTTTTTTCATAATTATTTATTTTTAAATTAAAGTGAAATAATGTTCATTAGTAGAACCTTTCAGTAACCACAAAACTGTCAAATGGAGAAGAGACAAAGCCTATTGAAATGTGCTGTTATGAGTTGGTTTTATTTGTTTCATAAATTAATTTTGTTTTGTCCGAACTGCCCGCACATGTAAGCCCTCCATTCCATCAAATATAATTGTCCCAAATTTCGTTCCCCACTTAAAGCTTTTTATCCAAAATGTTTCAGAGCTTTTCTTTGAGGAACTCCAATATTCTATACCATCTTTTTCACCTTTAAAACCAGTAATTTTGTCTCTATATTGATACATCTCATCAAGCTCATTTATGGTTGGTAATCTCCAACCATTCCCTAAATCGTTACAGGCTTTATTCGCCTCATTCATCTCCATTGTAGTTGGGAAATCAAATTGAGCTATTTCTAAATTACCTAATACTATTTTTGTACCAATAACAGAATTTTGTGAATATGCTGTTGAAAAAATAAATATTAGTAGAAAAGTTGAAATTGTTTTTTTCATTTTAATATGATTTAATTTTCCCTACTCATTAGCTTTTCGGTTTCCGCTTTTTTATAGTTTACAGGGCAAATGTAAAAAAAATACCACAAAAGCTACTTAAAGAACGTTAAATAATAGACGTTACCTATTTGACGTTACAAATTAAGCGTTGTTACTGTTCTTTTGCAGGATGAATAAGACCAAAAAGGAAACAGATAAAAAGTTGCCGCCGGAAGAACTCATTGAACGGCTTGCTAAACGAATCAAAAAGCTTCGATTAGAAAAAGGTTTTACCAGCTACGAAGCTTTTGCTTATGAGCATAACTTATCACGTGCATTATACGGACGATACGAAAAGGGTAAAGATTTGCGATTTACAAGTTTAGTAAAAGTTGTGCAAGCATTTGATTTGACATTGGAAGAATTTTTTAGTGAAGGATTTGAATAAAATAAGAGGGCTTTTGAAGCAGGGCAACCTAAAAAATCAGAGGATTAATATAATAAAATACAAAAAAGGGGATATTTGCTCCATTTAATTGTGCTGATTTCTGTTTTGCTTTATGTAGAAAAGAATAAATATATTTTCAACAACTACCCAAATTGTCGGACAATGGCCGGACAACAACCCACAAAAAAACCGCAACAGTTTAAAATTAAACTAATTACGGTTTTGTTTTGTACCCGGAGCCGGAGTCGAACCGGCACGGTTGCCCACTGGTGTTTGAGACCAGCGCGTCTACCAATTCCGCCATCCGGGCAAACAATTGGAGTGCGAAAGTATAAAATTTCGCGTTACTTAAAAGCAATTATCTAAAATAATTTCAAATTATACTTACGATATATCATTTAAATTTAGTATAATTTAAGGAATAATTATACTTTTGCTACCCTTTAAAGAAAAAACACATAGAAATGGAATCACACGTAAAATTTTTTGCGGGTACTGCATCAAAATATTTGGCTGAAAAAATAGCAGCTGAGTATGGTGTTGAATTAGGTAATGTAATAGTTTCAAAATTCAGCGATGGTGAAATTCAGCCCTCATTTGAAGAAACGGTAAGAGGAAATGACGTTTTTCTTATTCAATCCACTTTTACTCCTGCTGACAACCTTTTCGAGCTTTTACTTCTCATTGATGCTGCCAAAAGAGCATCCGCAAGAAATATTGTAGCAGTGATGCCTTACTTTGGCTATGCCCGACAGGATAGAAAAGACAAACCTAGAGTTTCTATAGGCGCTAAACTTGTTGCTAATTTATTAACAGCTGCAGGTGTGACAAGAATAATGACAATGGATTTACATGCCGATCAAATACAGGGCTTTTTTGAGGTACCTGTTGATCATTTATATTCCTCCTCTATTTTTATTCCTTATTTAAAAGGTTTAAATCTTCCTAATTTAACTATTGCTACTCCTGATACTGGAGGAACAAAAAGAGCCAATGCCTATGCAACTTTTTTGGATGCTGAAATGGCTATTTGTTACAAACAAAGAAAAAAAGCAAATGAAATCCACAGCATGACCGTTATTGGAGATGTGGAAGGAAGAGATATTGTACTTGTGGATGATTTATGCGATACTGCCGGTACACTAACAACCGCTGCTCAGTTAATGATGGACAAGGGAGCAAGCAGCGTAAGAGCTGTATGCACTCATGCTATCTTTTCAGGTAAAGCATATGAGCGAATTGAAAATTCAGTTTTAAAAGAGATCATAGTAACAGATACCATACCATTGAGTAAAGAAAGCGATAAAGTTAAAGTATTGACCGTTGCACATCTATTCTCAGATGTAATTAAGAAAGTGGTTGAGTGTGAATCAATCAGCCCGCATTTTATATTTTAAATATTAATTAATCAACAAATAAAAACCAAATTATGAAAACAGTATCTATTAGCGGTTCTCCAAGAGAGAACGTAGGGAAAAAAGATGCAAATGAAATCAGGAGAAACGGCCAGGTGCCTTGTGTTCTTTACGGTGGTAAAGAGCAGGTCCATTTCAGCGCAGATGTTAAGTCTTTTAAAGACCTTATTTATTCTCCAGAAGCACACCTTGTAAAATTAAATATCAATGGGACTGAATACCAGGCAGCATTGCAGGAAGCCCAGTACCACCCGGTAAAGGACAATATTTTGCATATTGATTTTATTCAATTGTTTGATGATAAAATTGCAAAAATTGATATCCCTGTAAATTTAACAGGAGTAGCTGCCGGTGTTAGAGCGGGTGGTAAATTAATTAAAAAACAACGCTTACTTAAAGTAAAAGCATTGCCTGGTGATTTGCCTGATTTTATTGAGGTAAATGTGGAAAACCTTCAGGTTGGTGGCATCGTAAGAGTAAAAGATATTAAAGTAGAAAAACTTACTATTCTTAATGCTCCAAGTACAGTTGTTGCAACTGTTAAAGGAAAACGAGGAATGGATGCTGCTGCTGTTGTTCCAGCTGTTGCTGCAAAAAAGAAATAATGCCGGAAAACTCCTGCATTTGTTTAAAGACCCCCTTGTTTTTTAACCTGGGGGTTTTTAAATTTGATTGATCATATAAAATTTTTTTAGTGAAATATTTGATTGCCGGATTAGGCAACATAGGCGAGGAATATAATTTAACCCGACATAATATAGGGTTTGAGGTTTTGGATGCTTTTGCTAAAGAAAGTGATGCTTCTTTCAAATCTGATAAACTCGCGTTTACTGCTGAAGTTAAATTCAAGGGCAGAACTTTTATACTTATCAAGCCAACTACTTATATGAATTTAAGTGGAAAAGCAGTTAATTATTACCTACAAAAAGAAAAAATCCCCCTTGAAAATTTACTGGTTATTACCGATGATATCTCCCTTCCTTTAGGCAAATTAAGGTTAAGAGCAAAAGGAAGTGATGGAGGCCATAATGGTCTTAAAAGCATAAATGAAATCCTAGGAACAACAGAATATGCAAGACTCAGATTTGGCGTTGGAAGCGATTTTCCAAAAGGCAGACAAGTCGATTATGTTCTTGGAAGATGGAATAAAGACGAATTAGACATACTTTTCACTAGAATTCCATTATCTGTGGAATTGATTAAAAGCTTTGCTACAACAGGTTTAGCAAGAACAATGACCGCCTTTAATAGTCAATAAACTCTTTATTTAACAATTATTTAACAAATCTTTTAGAAACTTTAAAGCTATTGTTCCGTATGAATTTGATAGTTTTGCAATAATCTATAACTATTTCCAATTTATATGAAAAAACTTTTACTTTCAATTTGTTTCCCGGTTTTTCTTTTTTTAAATATTATTTCCGCACAAACAGTGCTAATTGATTATAATTTTAATAATTACGATGGAACTACAGGCTCTGTTCCTGCTGGTTGGACTTTATCCTGGAATACAAGCACTTCCTTTTATACTTCTACGGCATCTTCAGGACCAAGCGGACCTAATTCGTATAAATTTGGAATAAATAATGTAACTGTAACCACACCTCAATTTCTGAATGCTGATACTGTTTCTTTTTGGTTAAGAGGCCTTGGGGTAGATACTATTAGTACATTATATGTAACTGAAACAATTAATGGTACAGATTGGGATACTATTGCAACTATACCATCAATTCCAACAACTGGAGAAATAGTAAAATACAAAGTGAATTTTAACAGTATTCAATTAAAATTCCATTATGTGAAATCAGTTGGAAATTTAGCTTTTGATGATTTCCAATTAATACAAGTTCAACAAGTTACTGCTGATTTTGATTCACAAAACATATGCATTGGTGAATCTGCTGAATTTACCGATTTGTCTACAACTGCAGGAAATTCAAATATTACAGATTGGTTGTGGGACTTTGGGAATAGTCTTACTAGTACAGATCAAAATCCTTCTCACATTTATAATACAGCAGGAACATATAATGTGAAATTGGTTGTAACTGATAACTTGTCAAATAAAGACAGTATTACCCAGCAATTTTCTGTTTATGAAAGGCCTGCAGCATCCTTCGGGCAAAGCTCAAATATAATATGTCTCAATGAAGGTCTTG
The DNA here is from genome assembly GCA_030856445.1 of Bacteroidota bacterium. Taxonomy (GTDB): domain Bacteria; phylum Bacteroidota; class Bacteroidia; order JACCXN01; family JACCXN01; genus JACCXN01. The sequence continues at coordinate 29,316 of JALYPI010000270.1, read as the reverse complement.
TTTTAACTAACAGCTCTGTTTCTCCTACAGATGGAACAATTAATAACTGGTCATGGGAGTTTAATGATGGTTCAGGTTTAAATACTTCTGATTGGGACCCTACACATTATTTTTTAATCACTGGAACATTAGAAATTAAATTAATCCTTTATTCTTCTAATATAGGATGCTCTGATACTGCATTAAGCTCTGTTGTAGTAAATGATACCCCTTTGTCAAATTTTAGTTATAGTGCAAATCAACAAGTAGTTACTTATGATGGTACCAACTCCTTAGGAACTTCTTTAATTTATGACTGGGATTTTGGTGATGGAACTTTTGCTGCAGGCGTCACCCAAAGCCATACCTACCCAAATGGAGGTGCTTATAATGCTTGTTTAACTGTTACAGATGATAATGGATGCGAAGATACAATGTGCGAACAAGTTAATATCCTAATTACAGGGATTAAAACCAATGAAACAAAAAAAATGATTGCAGTTTATCCGAATCCTTCGGTTAATGGTATCCTTACTGTTGATTTCAGTAAATACGCTGCTAGTTCAGCTACAATAACTGTTAATAATATAATTGGATCTGAAGTATGGAGAAAGGAAATTTCAGCATTGGCCCTAAAAAAACAGCTTGTTGATTTGTCTGATCAACCAAATGGAAGTTACTTTTTAAACATTAAAACGAACAATGAAATAATCACTAAAAAGATTATTCTTAACAAAAGGTAATTTTAAATAACTGAAAGGGATTTTGGATCAAAGTTTTTAAATTTTTATTCCAATAACACATACATCATCAACCTGTTCCAGTTTGTTTTTCCAGAAGTCAAAGTTGTTTGTTAGAATTAATTCTTGTTCTTTCATAGGTTTCATTCCCATTGAAAGCACTAATTCTTTTATTTTTTTGGAACCATATTTTTTGCCTTTTTCACCTCCAAATTGATCCGCATAACCATCAGTTAAAAGATAAATCACATCTTCTTTTTTCAATTCTATTTCATGGGTAACAAAAGGCTTTCTTTCAGTATGCTTTCCAACAGGTTGCTTTGTGCCTTTAGTTTCTAAAATCTCTCCATTTCTTAATATCCACAATGGATTGTTTGCTCCTGAAAACTGAAGCTTATTTCCTTTTATACAACAAAGGGCAATGTCCATTCCATCTTTTACATCATCATCGCTCTTTTCAAATTGTTCTATTACCAGTTCAGTTGTTTTATCCAAAATTTCACCGGGTGTTTTCAGGTTAAATTCCCTTACTGCCCTATTAAGTGCATTGTGGCAAACAACGCTTACCATAGCTCCGGGAACTCCATGACCGGTACAGTCAGCTGCAGCTATTAAAATACAATCATCAGCGACTTCCAACCAATAAAAATCCCCGGCTACAATGTCTTTTGGTTTATAAATTATAAAATGTTCTGGTAAATATTTTAAGATTTGCCTTGTTGGAGGGAGAATTGCTTTTTGAATTCTTCCGGCATATCTAAAGCTTTCATTTATTTCATCCAATGCGGATTTAAGCTCCACATTTCTCAATCGAACGATTTCTTTTTGCTGCTGCATTATTTCCATTTCATGCTGGCTACTTATTTGAGAAATCCTCATGCTTATTTCCTGGCTATGAACCTCTTCTTTAAACCTTGCATAATCTTTAAAATGAGTAAATGCCTTTTGAATATCACCAGTAGATTCACAAATTTCAGCTAATATGTGATGTGCCTCATATAATTTTGGAATTAAATTATATTCTCCTGCTTTTTCAACGGCAAGTTCTCCATATTTGATTGCTTTTGTTATATCTTTTTGCCTGAAATACAAATTAGCCAGTTGTATATAATTTGTTATGGCAGAGCTTGCCAAATTATTATCTTCTCTTATTTGTAAACTTTTATGCTGATAGGATAAAGCCTGTTCAAGCTCATTTTTCTTTAAATAATAATTACCAATATCGGTATAAATTTTCGCTTCAAGTAAAAAGTTATCCAGCCCCTTTATTAGTTCCAATGATTGATTAAAATAATCAATAGCATCTTCCCACTCTTGGGTTTGTAAGTGAACACCCCCTAGACCGCTTAACATGCGGGATCTTAAAACCAAATCAGTTTTTTCGTAAGCCAGCCCATTATTAAAATGCTCCTTGGCCTGATCGTATTTTTTATAAGTTATGCAAAGCTCCCCCGCCTGATAATAAGTAATAGTAAGAAAAGTGCCATACATACTTTCTCTTTTAATATCCTTAAGAAGTCTTAATGCCTCGTTTAAATTGTTTTGTGCCTTATCTAATTGTCCAAGTGAGCGATAACAAATAATTAAAAAGCAGTTGGCAACTCCTTTCCCTCCATCTTCTTTTAATTCATTGAACATATCGATTGCCTCATTCAATGAAAAAACAGCTTTTTTAAAATTAGATTTTAAAGTATGAATAAGTCCCTCCGTTAATATAGTTAATGCTTTATTCTGGGGAGTTACTGAAAGCACAGTTGCAGTATGCAACATCTGTTGTAATTGTTCATCTTTAATATAGCTTAATTTTGTCCAGGTAAGCCATAGAGCTGAATAAAATGCACTTATATCTTCCTGGCCTTTACTTGCCTTGTCAAGTTGTTCTTTTAGTGTTTCTAAATTCATTTTTAATTTTATAATTTTTTTGAATCAAGCAATTCAAACTTAGTCTTCTTTATGCTTCAAAGATAATATATTCATAAAATTAAGAATTCTTAACTTTATCTTTATTCCTTAAGATACTCTAAGAAAGAGTATAAAAGGTGTTTTTCAAGCTTACCTAATGGAATTAGAAGAAAAAAGACTCTAAAGAGAATTAATCAAAAAAAAAATAAAAGTAAAAGAGCTGTTTTTTGCCATCGCCCTAAAATAAGGGAATGTATATTCTATAGACCCAATAAATTTTATAACTTTACATAACCCAAAATTGATGAAAAGTATATCCTTCATAATATTAATATTTCTTTACCTGATACCTGCCATAGGCATTAACGGGACAGTGCATTATTGTGGAGGCGACATTGCTTCCATAACAGTTAACGGCATAGGAAGTAGTGAAAAATGCGGATGTGGTTCAAAAAGGATGGCAAGTGATTGTTGCAATGACGAAAATTTTTCCTTTCATCTTGATGACGACCAATATACACCACAATACACGTTCACCTCATTAAAGTCATTCAATTTTTCACCTTCCATCAGTTCACAGTTTTCCATTGATTATAGAACACCAATTGTTCAAAAAGGGCTTTATTATACCCACCATCCTCCTGATAATGTAAAAACACCAATTTACATTCTTCATCAAGTTTTCATAATTTGATTTTTGATACCCTAAGATTTGCCGACACTTATAAAGTGCCTCGGCTGTTCGTGTTATTTTCTTTTCCAAAATCCAATTAAAAAATTAAAAAAATGAAACTCATTAGTAAAACAATTATGATGCTTTGTATTGCATCTGCTATGCTGACAAGTTGTGAAGCACAAGTGAATAATACAAAAACTGAAACAGTTAAGGTTTACGGCAACTGTGGTATGTGTAAGAAAACAATTGAAAAAGCCGGAAATTTAGATGATGGTGCCAAAGTAGAATGGAACAAAGACACTAAAATGGCAACGCTCACTTATGACTCAACCAAAACTAATCAGGGTGAAATTTTGCAAAGAATTGCAAATGCAGGTTATGACAGTGAAAAGTTTACTGCTACTGATAAGGTTTATAACAACCTTCCCGGATGCTGTCAATATGAAAGACCAAATGATGATAAAAATGAAAAACACGAGCACAGCCATTAAATAAAAAGAAACACAAAATGGAACATATTACAAACCGTTTCCAAAAACATGACCACAATGCCGAACACGGATCAGGAGGTCACGACAAACATGCCGGACACAATGTTTCTGATTTTTGGAAGCGGTTTGTAATATGTTCCATCGTTTCCATTCCTGTGCTTGCCTTATCACATATGATACAGGAGTGGTTAGGTTTTGAATTGGTTTTCAAAGGAGATAAATATGTCTTAGCTATTCTTTCAACTTTCATTTTCTTGTATGGTGGTTATCCTTTTTTAAAAGGACTATTTGATGAAGTAATAGACCGTGCCATTGGAATGATGACACTGATAGGTGTAGCAATCATTGTTGCTTGGGCATACAGTGCTGCCATCACTTTCGGTTTACAAGGCATGGACTTTTACTGGGAAATGGTAACTCTGATTGACATTATGCTTATCGGGCATTACTTTGAAATGAAGTCAGTCATGGGTGCTTCCCGTTCATTGGAATTACTTGTTAAAATGATGCCTTCAACTGCTCATCATGTGGTAGATGGAAATATTCACGATATACCTGTCAGCCATCTGAAAATAGATGATGTAGTACTGGTAAAGCCGGGCGAAAAAATACCGGTTGATGGAATTGTAATTGAAGGAGAAAGCTATGTGGACGAGAGCATGCTCACGGGCGAGAGCAAACCAGTAAAGAAAGAAAAAGACAGTAAAGTAATTGGTGGAGCAGTTAACAGCAATGGTTCACTCACTATAAAAGTAGTAAGCACAGGCAAAGACAGCTATCTGAATAAAGTGGTAAAATTGGTTGAAGATGCACAAAAGGTAAAATCTAAAACACAAAATTTTGCTGACCGTGCAGCAAAAGTTTTGACAATTGTTGCTTTAGGCGGTGGGGTCATTACCCTTGTTATTTGGTTACTATTAGGTTTTCCGTTTGTGTTTGCATTGGAGAGAATGGTAACAGTAATGGTTATTTCTTGTCCCCATGCCTTAGGCTTGGCTGTTCCTTTAGTGGTTGCTATTTCTACTTCTGTTTCTGCACAAAAAGGTTTACTCATTCGCAATAGGACAGCTTTTGAAAATGCTGGATTGATTACCACAATCATCTTTGACAAAACCGGAACACTAACTAAAGGTTCACATGAATTACAGGAAGTAAAAGTGTTGAACCCAAAATTTGATGATAAAGAATTGATTCGTTTGGCATCAGGCTTAGAGCAACATTCGGAACATTACATTGCGACTGGCTTATTGAGAAAAGTAAAGGAGCTGAATATCGTAATCCCGAAATCAGAAAACTTCAATTATCTGCCGGGTAAAGGATTAGAAGGAATTGTTGAAGGAAAAGAAATAAAAGTAGTAGGTCCGAATTACTTGAAAGAAAAGAATTACAGCATAACTGAAGCAACAAATGATTTTACAGGAACAGTTGTATATATATTGATAGAGAAAGAAGTAGCCGGATATTTTACCTTTTCCGACCAAATAAGAGAAAGCTCTTTTGAAGCCATTCAAATACTTAAAGAAGCAGGAATTAAAAACTTACTACTCACAGGCGACAATGAAAAGGTGGCTAAAAAAGTAAGCGATGAATTGCAAATGGATGGATTTATAGCCAATGTGTTGCCACATGACAAATTAGAAAAAGTAAAAGAACTTCAAACAAAGGGAGAATTTGTTGCCATGACTGGCGATGGAGTTAATGATGCACCTGCATTGGCACAGGCAGAAGTGGGTATAGCAGTTGGTTCAGGTACTGATGTAGCAGCAGAAACGGCAGACATTGTTTTGGTAAACTCCGACCCAAAAGATATTGCCAACCTGATTTTATTTGGTAAAGCCACCTATAATAAAATGATACAAAATTTATGGTGGGCGGCAGGTTACAACATTCTTGCAATTCCTTTGGCGGCAGGTGTTCTGTATCAATGGAACATTATGCTTAGTCCAGCTGTGGGAGCTGTATTAATGAGTTTAAGTACCATTGTTGTGGCTATTAATGCTCAGCTTTTAAAAGTTAATATGAAATAAAAAGCAGAATGTTAAATTCAATCATTAAATTCTTCCTTGAAAACAAGCTTGTTACTGTGCTTTTGCTCGTGTTGTTTGTGGGCTGGGGAATTGTAACAGCACCGTTCAACTGGAATGTTGATTTTCTGCCAAGAGATCCCGTTCCGGTGGATGCCATTCCAGATATTGGTGAAAATCAGCAAATCGTTTTTACCGAATGGATGGGAAGAAGTCCGCAGGATGTGGAAGACCAAATCACTTATCCGCTCACCACTTCCTTGCTTGGCTTACCGAGTGTAAAATCAGTTCGGAGCACTTCTATGTTCGGGCTTTCTTTTGTCGCCATTATTTTTAATGAAGATGTAGAATATTATTGGAGCAGGACACGGGTTTTGGAAAAATTAAACTCTCTTTCAGCAGATATGCTACCTGAAGGGGTGTCTCCAACCCTGGGACCAGATGCCACAGCTTTAGGACAAGTTTTTTGGTTTACATTAGAAGGTTGGGACGAAAACGGAAAACCCGCAGGTGGATGGGATTTACACGAATTAAGGAGCATACAGGATTATTATGTGCGCTACGCACTCACTGCTGCCGAAGGGGTTTCGGAAGTGGCATCCATTGGTGGTTTTGTAAAAGAATATCAGGTTGACCTTGATCCTGTGGCTATGAAAGCCCACAACGTGAGTATGATGATGGTAATGGAAGCCATCAGGAAAAGCAATCTTGACATTGGGGCAAACACCGTTGAAATGAACCTTGTTGAGTATTATGTGCGTGGATTGGGCTATGTGAAAAACTTACAAACATAGAACAAGCAGTTGTAAAAGTAACAGATAATATTCCCTTACGGATTCGTGATATTGCAAAGGTTAACATTGGCCCTGCTCCTCGCGGACATAGCGGATTTTTAGACAAAGGCGGTGTTGAAGCAGTTGGTGGTGTGGTCATTGCAAGGTATGGCGACAATCCATTGAAAACCATTCAGAATGTTAAGGATAAAATTAAGGAGATTAGTCCGGGATTGCCTTCCAAAACACTTGATGACGGAACTGTTTCAAAAGTAACCATTGTTCCTTTTTACGACCGGACAGAGCTAATTTATGAAACACTTGGCACGCTCAATGAAGCCATCAGCTTACAAATTCTAATAACCATTATTGTAATCCTTATTATGGTTTTCCATTTACGGGCTTCCCTGATGATTTCAGCATTGCTTCCGCTTGCAGTTCTGATGTGTTTTATTATGATGAAATATCTGAATGTGGATGCCAACATTGTCGCACTTTCGGGCATCGCTATTGCCATTGGCACTATGGTAGATTTGGGAATTATTCTCAGTGAAAACATTCTTAGGCATACAGACGAAGCTCCACCTAAGCAACCTTTGTGAATGATGAAGCACATTCAGTTTGGATGAAACAAAGTTCCCAATTGCAAAAGCAAATAGAACTTTTGATAAAAGCCAAAGGTATAGAAGAACAAAGGGAAATATTTTCACTTTTATCAAACCAAATTATCGAATCTGTTGAAACTTTCGGGCTAAAAATCGACAATGTTTATGTTGCATATTGTCCAATGGCATTAAACGACCAGGGAGCCTATTGGCTAAGTGAGTTTGAAGAAATCCATAATCCTTATTTTGGAGAAAAAATGCTAAAATGTGGAGAAGTTAAAAAGACAATAAAAGCCAAGGGAACACAAAAACAGAAAACAAATCAACAACAAGGACATCAACACTAAAGCCTCGATTTGCAAGCATCCCTAATGTTTTCTTGACCAAAGCCCCAAAAGCCAACACATAGGCCAAAGCTTTGTCAAAGAGCTTGCAAAGCCAGCCCAGAGAAAAATTGTTTAGAAAATTTCCTACACTTCTAAAAAATAAAAAATACAACGCACAACCAGAGAGACAAATAACACATTAGCTCAAGATTGATAATTGTTTGCAAGGACGGTGGACTAAACCATTGGCTATAACTGCATAACATCAAATTGGGTGTTTTGAGCATTTTATAAAGTCCTTGCTTTCTATTACCATTCGCTGCTCAGCTATGTTTTAGTTAAGTATAATTATTAAAGACTGCAATTTAATGAGATCGATTTTACCTATTATAAACCAAACTTATAGTAGCTGCTTTTTGACTAATGAAATTTAAAGTAAATTCGGAATTAATCTAAGATTTGAAATAAATTCTATGCTAATTCAGTTTGAAACTAAAGCTCAAGCCAACACGAAAAGCCCGTTTTGCAAGAGCCATTTTTTGCCAACACCAAAAGAGCATCAATCAATATTAATTCTTACTTTTGTACTTAATGGTTAAAAAATATTGTTCCATATTAATTATTTTTACTGCCTTGGCAATGTCGCTTGGGCATAATTTCATTGGACACCATCATCACGACAAGGAGCATCTTGCATTTGATCATAGTCATGCTGATGACCATCACCACGAAAATGAAAATAATGATGATGAAGAAAATGATTTCGACTTTTTACATTTTCTATCCCTCTTGCCTCACGATGGCGATGTGGTTACTTTCTTAAAAAGTCAAGAATTAGCTAAACTAAAGTACAAGCAGTTGCTTTCATCTTCTGCGATATTTCAACCTACTTTGGGTATTCTATTGGATTTAGAAAGGCAAAACGCCCCGCCATTCATAGCCATCTATTTTAACTCCCAACATTATCTTCCTTCAGGTCTTAGGGCTCCTCCGGTTTTCATCGTTTAATTACCTTTAACTCTTAAGGATTGATTTGACTTGCATCAAAATTTGTCTAGCTTTCCTTTTTTATTCAAAATCAAAAAAAATATCGATGAAAAATTCAATTTTTATTTTGGCTATTACTGCCTTGTTGTTTACAGGATGTGACAATAAAAAATCAAATGAACATTCGCACGATAGCGAAGGTACACACGAGCATACCGATAATAGTCACGAACACGAAGATGGCTCCGTTCACCAAGACCATCAGGATGCCGAACATATTCAGGAAGAATTTAATGTAGAAAGTGATAGCACTTCTGTAAAAAAGGAAGAGCAAAGCCAAAGTCACAGTCATAAAGAAGGTGATCATCAACATTAATAATCTCTTCAATTCTTTAATATTATGAAAACAGCATCAATAATGATGACTCTGTTTGCATTTCTGTTTGTCGGGTGTACTGATAAATCAGCAGATGAACACAGTCATGAAGCAGGAGGTTTAGAACCCCTTACTTATACTATTTATTCAGATAAAATAGAACTTTTTGTAGAATTCAAACCCCTGGTTGTAGGCAGTACATCCAATTTTGCAGCCCATTTTACCATTTTAGGTGAGAACTTTTTGCCACTTAAAGCAGGAAAGGTAACAGTGAGTTTGATAATTGGAGAAAAAGGCATTCGAAACAGTGTGGACACAGCCAGTTCGCCTGGTATTTTTCGTTTGGCATTGAGGCCAAATATTTCCGGTACAGGTAAACTCATTTTCGATATTGAAACCAAAGACTATAAGGATCAAATTGTCATCGAAAACATAAGGGTTTATCCCAATGAACAGGCTGCACTAGAAAATCAAGATGTTACGGTAAGTAGTGATAAGATTACATATTTAAAAGAACAGGCTTGGAAAGTTGAATTTGCCACCGCTCCTGTTTTAAAAGAAACTTTCAGAGACATCATCAAGACCAACGGACAAATTGTTTCTGCTCCAGGTGATGAAATAATGGTAACTGCCATTGCAGGAGGATCAGTAATATTTTCAGGAAACAAAACAATTGTCGGTTCAGAAGTAGTTGCCGGCACAAACTTGTTTACCATATCAGGGGGTAACATTTCAACAGGAACGATTGATGCCAATTATAAGGAAGCAAAAGCCAATTATGATAAGGCAAAATCAGATTTTGAACGTTCAAGCGAGTTAGTGAAAGACAACATTGTTTCACAAAAGGAATATTTGCAAGCAAAAGTTGCTTTTGAAAAAGCCCAAACAGTTTTTAACACTATTGCCAAAAATTACTCTTCAAAGGGGCAATCTATTTCCTCCCCAATCTCGGGTTTTGTTAAGGATATTTTGGTGAGTGAAGGTCAATTTGTACAAGCAGGTACTCCTTTGGCTATCATTTCAAAAAACAAAAGACTGCTATTGCAGGCTCACTTATCGCAACGATATTTTAGTAAGCTTTCTACCATTCAAAGTGCCAATTTTAAAATGGCAGGAATAGATAGCGTTTTTACCACAGAAGCATTAAACGGTAAAATGGTCTCATTTGGCAAAAGTGCATCGATCAATTCTCCGTTCATTCCAATCACTTTTGAAATAAACAATATTGGTAAAATCATTCCGGGTTCAGTTGTAGAAGTTTATCTCAAATCTTCGCCAATTCTCAATGTGTTGATTGTGCCAACTTCTTCTTTGATGGAAGAGCAGGGATATTTTTATGTATATGTGCAATCTGGCGGAGAAAGCTTTGAAAAACGAGAAGTAAAACTTGGAGCAGATGACGGAATGAATGTTCAAATTCTTTCAGGTGTATCTGCAGGAGAAAGAGTTGTAACCAAAGGGGCGTATCAAATCAAACTTTCGTCTGCATCGGGAGAGTTGCCTTCACATGGTCATGAACACTAGGGAAATGAGGAATGTTCGATGATGAATTATTACAAATGAATTTAAAATGATGTTAAACAAAATAATACATTTCGCTCTCAACAATCGGTTACAAATAGTAGTTGCATCGGTATTGTTGATTGCGTTTGGCTCTTTTGTAGCTTCCAAAATGGAAGTGGATGTGTTCCCTGACTTAACAGCCCCAACGGTTGTGGTACTTACGGAAGCCCATGGAATGGCCCCCGAAGAAGTAGAAAAACTTGTGACCTTTCCAATTGAAACCTCAGTAAACGGGGCAACAAATGTAAGACGGGTTAGAAGCTCATCATCAGCTGGCGTTTCAATTGTTTGGGTGGAGTTTGAATGGAATACTGATATTTTCAAGGCCAGGCAAATAGTAAATGAAAAAATTAGTGCTGTAGGTGAATTGCTTCCTAATGGTGTGGGCAATCCTATAATGTCTCCTCAATCGAGTATAATGGGCGAAATAATGTTTGTGAGCCTTTCCTCAGACTCTACCAGCAAAATGGACCTGAGAACCATAGCCGATTGGACAATCAGACCCCGATTACTTGCCACTGGGGGTGTTTCGCAAGTGGTTGTAATTGGTGGAGATTACAAGCAATATCAAATCTTGGCATCCCCTGCAAAAATGGAACTTTACAATGTTTCTTTAAACGAATTGGTTAAAGCAGCAAAGGAAGCAAACGGAAATTCGTCAGGTGGGTTTATCAATGAATATGGTAATGAATACATTATAAAGGGTGTGGGAAGAACCAACGACTTAAAAGAAATTGGCAGATCGGTGGTGAAAAAAGTAAACGGAAATCCCGTAAAAATTGAAGATGTTGCTGAAATTAAAATAGGGGCAGCACCAAAAATCGGTGACGCATCTAAAAATGGGAATCCTGCTGTAGTGTTGGCCATTTCAAAACAACCGGGCACGAATACGCTGGAATTAACCGATAAAATAGATGCAAGCATTGCTGATATAAAAAAAAACATACCAGCAGATGTTGAAATGGATGCACACGTATTCCGACAGGCAGATTTCATCAATGCTTCCATCAGTAATATTCAAAAAGTATTGTGGGAAGGAATGGCGTTTGTAGTTGTGATTTTGTTTTTGTTTTTGATGAATTGGAGAGCAACAGCCATTTCTTTGGTAGCTATCCCGATTTCTTTAATTGTTGCCATTCTTACCTTAAAGTGGCTCGGGATGACCATCAACACGATGAGTTTGGGTGGAATGGCCATTGCGATTGGAGATTTGGTTGATGATGCAATTATTGATGTGGAAAATGTTTTCAAACGATTAAAAGAAAACGCCAAAAAACCATTGACGGAGCAAAAGGAAAAACTCAGTGTCATTTTTGATGCTTCGTTTGAAATTCGTCATTCTATTATCAACGCCACATTTATCATTATTGTAGCATTCCTTCCTCTGTTTTTCCTATCGGGAATGGAAGGAAAATTATTGGCTCCACTGGGAATCGCATTTATTGTTTCTCTTTTTGCTTCACTCATCGTTTCAATTACCTTAACCCCGGTTTTATGCAGCTATTTGTTGACTAATGATAAAATGTTACAAAAACAGCACAAAGAAAGTTGGTTGGTAGAGCGATTGCAAAAAGGCTATGTCCGACTTCTTGCAAAAGTGATGCAAAGAAAAAAAATGATGATATTGGGTTGTGTGCTGTTGTTTTCATTGGCGTTAATAGCTTTTAGCCAATTGGGAAGAAGTTTTTTACCGGAGTTCAACGAGGGGTCTTTGGTGATAAGTGCGGTGACTAAGCCAGGAATTTCCTTGGGTGAAAGCAATAAGATTGGAAATGAAATAGAGAAAGCTTTAAGAGAAGTGCCTGAAATCAGGGTGACAACAAGAAGAACAGGAAGGGCTGAGTTGGATGAACACGCCCAAGGTGTAAACTCTTCTGAGATAGAAGCACCATTTAATTTAACCGATAGAAGCCGAGATGAGTTTATGCAAGATGTTCGTGAAAAATTAAAAGGAATTTCAGGGGTCAATATTACCATTGGTCAACCCATCGGACACAGAATCGACCACATTCTTTCAGGAACACGAGCAAACATTGCCATCAAAATTTTTGGTGATGATTTGAATAAACTCTTTACACTTTCTACAAAAATAAAAAGTGAAATTGAGAGTATTGAAGGGTTGGTTGATTTATCAGTGGAGCAACAAGTAGAAATACCGCAAATTCAAGTTAAACCCAAACGAGATTTATTGAATCATTATGGAATTTCTATCGGAGCATTTAATGAGTTTGTAGATGTTGCCCTTGGCGGGGAAAAGGTTTCTGATGTTTATGAAGGTGCCAAAACCTTTGATTTGGTGGTGAGATTAGATGAATCGAACAGAAGCAAAATCGAAGATATTAGAAACTCATATATTGATACAGATAACGGTCAAAAAATTCCCTTGAATTATGTAGCTGATATTGTAAGTACAAGTGGTCCAAATACCATTAATCGGGAAAATGTGAAGCGAAAAACCGTAGTCTCAGCCAATGTTTCAGGCCGTGACCATAAAAGTGTAGTAAATGAAATTCAAAAAATCATCAGCGATAAAATTGAAATCCCTAAAGATTATCATATTGAATATTCCGGACAGTTTGAATCAGAGGCGGAAGCATTCCAAACCTTAATGATAACATCATTACTCTCCATTTTAGTGATATTCCTGATTCTCTTTCAGGAATTTAAAACAGTAAAAATTTCCGCCATTATATTACTGAATTTACCATTGGCATTAATCGGTGGTGTTTTCAGTATATATTTTACCAGTGGCATTTTAAGTATTCCTGCGATCATTGGTTTTATTACGCTCTTTGGTATAGCTACTAGAAATGGGATTTTGTTGGTTTCACATTACAAAACCTTGCAGGAGGAAGGTTTTAATTTATATGATACAGTAATTCAAGGCTCTAAAGACCGATTAAGCCCTATTTTAATGACTGCATTAACCGCAGGTTTGGCATTAATCCCTTTAGCTATTGCAGGGGATTTACCAGGAAATGAAATACAAAGTCCAATGGCCAAAGTTATTCTTGGCGGACTGCTCACATCTACCCTGCTCAATATTTTTATTGTTCCTGCTGTGTATTTTTTATCTAATTCAAAATCAGACACGAAATGAAAAAGACATTATATATATTTCTTCCATTGCTTGCATTTTCACTAAATGCTGATGCACAATCAAGGATAGATTCAGTACTCTTATCGATTGCAACAAACAATAAAACCATTCAAGCAAATATACAGTTTTGGGAAGCAAAAAAAATGGAATTTAAAACAGGTTTAACACCGTATAATCCAAAATTGGATTATGATTACTTAAATGGTTCTCCTGTAGGTGCAGGAAATCAGACGGATTTTGCGGTGACACAATCCTTTGATTTTCCAACGGCTTACAGCAAGAAAAAACAGCTTTCTAATGAGCAGATTGAACAAGCAGAATTTAAGTTGATTTCTACACGACAAGATATTTTATTGGAGGCCAAACTCGTTTGTATTGAATTGGTTTATAGAAATAAATTTCAAATGGGAATCACAAAAAGAAAGCAGAATGCTGAAAAACTGCTCTCTGATTTTCAGAAAAGATTAGACAAAGGCGAAGGAAATATTTTAGATTTAAATAAAGCCAAGCTACAACTCATCGAAATCATTGCCAACTTTCAGGAAAACACTTCTGCTATCAATCAATTGAATCAAAAGTTGACCGAACTAAATGGGGGGAATTTAATAACATTTACAGACATTGCTTATTCAGAATATCCCTCGCTGCCTGCTTTTGAAGTATTGGAAAGAGAAATTGAAGCCAATGATCCTGTTCGAAAGTTTTTGGAGCAACAAAAAGTCATTGAACAAAAACAGGTAGAGTTGAGCAGAGCAATGTCCTTACCTAAATTGGAAACAGGGTATCATTATCAGGCAATATTAGGTCAAAAATTCAACGGTATACATTTCGGACTTACTGTTCCTCTATGGGAAAATAAAAACAAAGTCAAAACTCAACAAAATAAATTGACATTTGCAGAATTGAATCTACAAGACCACGATAATGAGCATTATTTTCATATTCAGCAAACTTATGAGAAGCAACAAAATCTCCGAATAACCTTAGAGGAATATAAGCCACTTTTTGAAGGTTTAAATACAGTTGAACTGTTAAACAAATCACTTACACTTGGAGAGATTTCAAGTATTGAATATTTTATGGAAATGACTTATTATTATGAAGCCCTAAAAAAGTATTTAAAAACGGAGAAAGAATATCATCAGGTAATTGCGGAATTGTATAAATATACATTGTCATAAAGTTCAATCCACACTATTAGATGATAATTTATGAACTTTATAGCTAAAACGAGGCAGGTTAAATAGTTAGAAAAGACAAAAGAAAATAAGAACGAAAAGCACGGGATAATTTTCAAACTCTTTGAACAAGCCCATCATCCACAACACAAAATAGTTTGAAAAAGCATTACTTGTTTTGATTTCATTTACAATTTAATACTTTCCATTGAAATGGCTTGAAACTCATCAAATGAAGAAAGAGAGTAGTTTTCTAACTTTTAACAGGAGTAATTGAATATTAATTTTGATATTATGTAAAGGTAGAAAGGCTGAAAAATAAAAAAACCACCAGAAGGTGGCTTTTTGTGGCCTCTACAGGAATCGAACCTGTATCGTGGGCTTCGGAAACCCATGTACTATCCGTTGTACTAAGAGGCCAGTATATTTAATTGATAAAAACGAAAAATAAAGGGCTAAAGGTACAAATTATCGAAACTTTTAAACCATTGAATTAATTATATTCAAAAGATATGGGTTTTACAAAATTAACATTTAGTAATGCTGTGCTTTTTGGTTTAAACTCAAAGGGAAATAACCAAGAATTTTAATTTATAAACCTAATATTTTAATCAGAAAAGTGATAAGGGTTGCCAGAATAAAACTTATTAGTAAAATAATCCTGGTAATGTTGGCCATTTTTAAGGTTTTAAGCGTTTTCTTTCCTCTTTTAGATTTAAACCACACAATGAGGCCAAAAGAAAAATGATTGCTGTTAAAACAAAAATTATGAGGCTTATAAAAATGTACCTGTCCATGTTTAAATTTATTAAAATTTAATGAAATGGGAATAGCTTATCACATTTTCTATAATGCCATAAGGAATATAGAGTTATCTTGTTTTGTGATAGGTGAACTTTATAATTATGTAACTTTTTTATAAAATAGTGTAACTGATGTGTTTTACAAAGTTTACATCTTTGTCATAGAAATAAGATATAATAAACATTTAAAACTGAAGAATATGAAGAATCAAATTTTATTAGCAGGGGCAATGTTTTTAGTAATTGCAACAATGGGATCGTGTAAAAAAGAATATACTTGCAAATGCTCCAAAACTTACACTACTGGTTCAGGCTCCTCAACAAATGATTATTCTGTTTATACTTACAAGGACGACAGAGTTAGAGCAGAGGAAAGATGCAATGAAAACACCTCTTCTGGTTCAGACATTTGGGGCGATTACAGCATTAACTGTCAAATCCAGTAATCAGAAAAATACAGCTTTTATCGGATTATTTTTAAAAAAGCAGCTATACTTAAATGTATAGCTGCTTTTTTGTTTTATACACTTTCTTTCTTTTTGTAACCATTTTATATTAAATCCATATAACAACAGGAACAATACCTATTTGCTGCCTTAAAGCTTTTTGTTCAAAACGGCCACGATATTAATTTGCCTGTTAATTAGTACTAACTAATAATAGTGATTTTATGAAAAGACATCTACTTATTCTACTTGTTTTTTTTATCGCATTCATCTTTAACGCATGTCACAAAGGTGAATCTACAGTAAACTGCGATTGTGCAGAAATAAAGGGTAAAACCCGTGTATTTTATCAATCCACTAATTGCGATGATCCTTGGGGTTATGCAGAAACCAGTGAAACAACAGCCAGTATTGTAAAAACATATTTTAGGCATTTAGGCATGAAATTATACAATGTGGGACTTGACAATAATGGAACAATAAACAATTGCTATAGTTGTAAATGTGCCTCTGGAATAAGGATTTGTGCACAGATCGATGAACAAGATCTACTGTCAATGATGGAAAATGGCTTTGTTCCATATTGAAATAATTTTCTTTTTAAAAGGGCAGTTTTACTTAATGTAAAGCTGCTTTTTTGTTTTAAAAAAGTTAATTTTAAGCAAATTATAGTGTAAGCTAACTTAAAGTTAACCTGGATTTTTCATAAGGCCCAATTAAAAAGGCTTTGAATAAAAGACAAAGAAAAAATGAAAGAAAAATTCTCCTTAATTACTGTGTTTTCTGATTTTGAGAAAAACATTCGTGGTAATGTTTCAGCAGTTGTGATGCTGAGTAATGAACTTACCAGTGAACAAATGCAAACAATAGCCTCAGATTTTAATCAACCAGCCACTACTTTTCTATGGAAGGGGGAGAACAATGCTTACAATATCCGCTGGTTTGCTCCTGATGCTGAAATAATGCTTTGCGGGCATGGTTCACTGGCCGCTACCGCTTTTTTATCAGAGAATAATGTAAATACTGAATTTACTTTCATTCATAAAAAGGGTAAAGTTATAGGGAGTATAGATGAAAATGGATTATGCTCTATAGTATTGGATGCAATCCCAGTAACACTTATACCCGAAGTTCCTGAAGTATTAAAGGAAGGATTGGGAATACAGGTGATAGGCTATTTTGCCTCAGAGGATAAATTTATTGTTCTTGCAGAAAATGAAAAAGCAGTAAAAAACATGAAACCGGATTTTTCAAAACTCAGGGAATCCAAGGTATTTGGTTATGCTGTAACAGCTAAGGGGGATGATGTTGATTTTGTAAGCCGTACTTTGGTTCCACATGTTCAGCAATTAGAAGATCATGCTACAGGTTCCTCTCATGCTGTTTTAACCCCTTTTTGGTCTGAAAGGCTAAATAAAAAACATTTAAAGTCGCTTCAACTCAGTAGTCGTGGAGGAAGTTTTATTTGTGAAATGAATAAAAACAGTGTGGAAATTTCTGGTAAATATGAGGTTTTAGCAGAAGGATTTATTAACTTATAATTAGCCTATATTTTGCATTAAACCCCCATCTATATAATAAGTTGAACCGGTAACATAATCAGATTCACCGGAAGCTAAAAACAAAGCAAGGTTAGCAACTTCCTCAGGCTCTCCCGCGCGTTTTAAAGGAATATTCTGAACTTGCTTATTTCTTAATTCTTTATCATCTATAGCTCCCTGATTAAAAGGTGTTAAGATCATCCCGGGAGCAATATTGTTGACATTTATTTTGTGCTCTCCCAATTCTAATTCAAGGGTTCTGGTAAGGCTTTTTATTGCACCTTTTGAACAATCATATGCTGCAGCACCAGGTAGGGGAGTTTCTTCATGAATTGAAGAAACATTAATAATTTTCCCCGCACGGTTATTTTTGAGGCGCTCTTTTATAAATCTCCTGCAGCAGAAAAAGTATCCGTAAAGATTGGTTTTAATAACCTTATCCCATTTTTCAGTTTCCATGTCTACCACTTTAATACCTGAGAAATTAATACCAGCATTGTTCATTAAAATATCAACTTTCCCAAATTCTTTAATTGCCCTATCAAATACTTTTTCAACTTCATCTTCCTTGCTTTGATCAAGCTGTAATATTATTGCTTTTTGTCCTGCCTTTTGAACTTGTTCTAATGTCTCTTGAGCACCTTTTTTATCAGTATGGTAAGTTATTATCACATTTGCACCCTGGTATGCAAATCTAATGGCACTTGCTTTTCCTATCCCCGAATCAGATCCGGTAATCAAAGCAACTTTGCCAACTAATTTTTCTCCTTTTTCCAATGAATGTGTTTTAATTATTTCCTATTAAATTTAATCATTATTTTCAAGGATTAAAAACAGGATTTATAATTAAACTGTTTTGAAAAGGAGTTATAGAAGGAAGAATTTAAGCCTGTTGAGCCGGGTATTTAGGCTCTTATTGATCATTGTATTTTAAAACTAAAGCCTGTCTTCATTTTTACCATATTCATTCTTGTAAATTTTTACAATCAGAATAAAAAGGCTTACCAATAAAGGGCCAAAAATAAGTCCAATAAAACCAAAAAGAGGAACACCCACTATAACACCAAAAAGGGTAATAAGAGGATGAACATCTGCAAGTTTTCTTTGAATTACCAGCCTGAAAAAATTATCTGTGCTTCCAACTATGGCTATTCCATAAATAAGAAGTACAATAGACTGCCAGGTTTGACCTGTTGAATAAAGTAATATACAAACAGGAATAATTCCAAGGCTGCTGCCAATAAAAGGTATCATGGAACCAATTGCTGTTATAACAAACCAGAAAAACGGATCAGGCACACCAAGTATTAAAAAGGCAATAAGGGCAACTATTCCCTGCAATAAAGCAACTAAAGGAATACCAATGGCATTCGATTTCACAAGCCCATTACTGTCAATCCCAATTTCAATTATGTTTTTTCTGCTAAGTGGAATATATTCTATGGCTGCATCTTTAAGCTTTCCCACATTAGTAAACATGTAATAAAGTAGAAAATACATGATTCCAATTGCAATAAATGCATTAAAAGTGCCTCCTGCAAGTTGCTCTAAATTAGAAGAAAGCCAAACGGTTACCTTTGATAAATCTATGTTTTTTGAAAGATCGAAACCCAGGGTGGATTCCAAAATATTAACCCTGTCTTTTATAAATGCTAAAATCTCTGAAGAATTCTTTATTGCTTTACTCACTTTTGAAGTCAAGAGTAATACGATTGCTGCTATTGGAAGCAAAAAGCATAGAAAAGAAGCTATCATTAATGTTATTGCTGCAAGAGAATGACTCCAGCCTTTCTTAACTAAAAAGATCATCCAGTTGCGCATGATCAGATAAATGGTGATAGCGCCTAAAATCCCTGAAAGATAAGTGCTTAATTCCCAAAAGATAAGTCCTCCAAGAAGCAAAATTAAAATCAACACAAATATCTGCCTTAGTACTGCGGGTTTTATTTTATCCATTAAATCCTTTTTTAATTGTTGGCCAAGATAGGAAATATTTAAAGTTAAAAATTTTCTTTATCTAACTAGGAAGCAAAAAAAGGGATATTTTGAGGTGCGGTTTCTGAAGTAATAATAAAAACAAATTTAATATTAAAAAGCCATGATAAAATTACTGGAGGATACCCTTGAAGATATAATGGAAATAAGAATAGCAGGAAAAATTAATCAGGAGGATTATGATATAATAAATCCCACCCTTGAAAAAATTACCCAGGAATATAAGCACCCTAAAGCCTATGTTGAAATTTCAGATGTGGATATTCCAACCCTTCAAATGGTTTGGGAAGAATTTCAAAAAACTCCTGATTTCAAAAAACTTGAAAAATGTGCTGTAATTGCAAGCAAAGAGTGGCAGGAAACTTTTGATAAACTTTATGGAAATCAAACCAATCCTAAAGTAAAATATTTTCATATTGACGAAAAAGCAAGGGCCAAAAGCTGGTTAAAATCTTAACAGCAAAAGGGATGAACTGTTAAATGGAGGTTTTTTTATCCTTGATGAATTTAACAGCGAGAATTAATAATAAAAAAAGAGTTTTGAAATTAAAAGCCGCTATCGTCATCACTGCTGTAACTGCCTTTTTTTTCTGAATTGTTCCTGCTGTTTTTTTGATTTAATCTATAGTTAAAGCTAAGCATTATTTGTCTTGTCATCCATTGAAATTCAGATTCAGCATAATACCCTTCACTATAAGTTATAGATCTCCTTTTTCTGCTGTTTAATAAATCCCTGGCACTTAGGGTTAAGGTTCCATTCCCCTTTAATACGGTTTTTGATAAACCAATATCAATTGAATACATTGATTTTGTTTTGCCTTGAGTAGTTTCTTGAGGAGCTCTGTAATTTAAAGAAGTTTGAGCGTCAACTTTTTTCTTAATTGAAAATTTGGATGACGCTCTGGCCGTCCATGTATAGGTATCACTGTATAAAGATTGTTGTTCATATACACCCTCTGTAATGGCGCGGTAAAAATTAAAATTTCCATTGGCTTGCCACCAGCTGTTGAATTTATAGTTCATATTGAATTCAAGGCCATAAGCATGCTGAGTGGAAAGGTTAACAGGAAAGAATCTCGTAAAGCCGGTACTGTCTGCAATGGTAATTCTTTCAACAACTCCTGTGCGATAACGATAATACATACTGGATAAAACAGAACCTTTTTCAAAGTATTTCAAATGGCCCAGTTCAAAAGAATTTGTAAACTCCGGATTAAGGTCAGGGTTTCCTGAATAAAAATTTCTGGAATCGCTAAAAGTAAAGAAAGGTAAAAGTTCCCTGAACCTTGGCCGACTTAATCTTCTGCTGTAACTTAATTGAAGGGTATTGGTTGAGTCTAATTCATAGGAAATATGAGCACTTGGGAATAGGCTGAGATAGTTTCGGGAATTAATAACTTGGGTTTTTACAAGTTTGGTTGTGATTTCTGAATATTCAGCTCTAATACCTCCCTGAAAGGAAGTTTTTTTGATTTTTGTACCTGCCATTGTATACCCTGAATGAATATTTTCATTGTATATGAAATGATTATTAAAATCCATTAATTTAAACCAATCGCCCTCCTTATTTTGCTCCTCCACAAGGTATTCATTGCTTATGGTTCTTAAAGTGCTTCTTAAGCCTGTTTCAAATTTTCCGTTTTTTCCAAAAGGGTGAATATAATCTGTCTGGAATAATAAATTTTGTTCATCCTCTGTATTGCCTGATCTTTGATTAATCTGGAATAACTCTGCATCGATTTTTTCGGTTATATTGGATAACTCTGTATCATCACTTTGAATAAATTTCATATCAACTGTCCATTTTCTTCCTTTTTGACTATAAGTTTTCAGGTAAGTCAATGCAGCTTCAATAGTGTGGTCAATTTCATTTTCCACATCTGTTCTTACCACTGTTTGGGTTAGTTCCTTGTATTGATTGTAATCACTGTAAATCAATCTGGTATTATTATTCCCATTGGAGTTTTTATAAAGACCAGATACCGTTAAAGTATTGGATTCATTGATGAAAAAGTCAGAACCTATCCTAATGTTTTGAGAAAGCCCTGTTCTTTCATGGATTCGGTCATTTTGATATGAAA
Organism: Bacteroidota bacterium; assembly: GCA_030856445.1. Taxonomy (GTDB): domain Bacteria; phylum Bacteroidota; class Bacteroidia; order JACCXN01; family JACCXN01; genus JACCXN01. The sequence continues at coordinate 7,730 of JALYPI010000270.1, read as the reverse complement.
AAGTAGTGTCATTCGTTGTAAACTGTCGGTAAGAAGATCCATTTCCCGGGTTTTTTCTGTAATTGATCCCGTAGCTACTGAATAAATTAATGCTTTTTTTTCTCAGGTTAATATTGAATGAGCCACCATAGTTGTCAGGATAACCTGCATTGGCTTCAAAAGCTCCATTAAGTCCTGACCTTTTTTCTTTTTTTAAAACTATATTTATAATTCCAACTTCCCCCTCTGCTTCATACCTGGCGGAAGGATTGGTTATAATTTCAACACTTTCAATCATATTGGCAGGCAATTGTCGCAAAGCATCGGAACTGCTAATTCCAGTAAGTCCTGATGGTTTGCCATCGATTAATATCCTTACATTTTGAGATCCTCTCAACCCAACATTTCCATCAATATCTACTGAAACAGAGGGTACATTTTCCAAAACCTCTGCAGCATTTCCGCCTTTATTGCTCAAATCAGTGCCAACATTGAAAACCCGCTTATCTAATTGCAGCTGCATTTGACTTTTTTCTGAAATTATTTCAAATTCCTCTAAAGCAACAGAACTGGGTTTTAATATTATTTTACCCAATTTTATTCCATCATCTTTTAAATCTATATTTCGTATGATTTTTTCTTCAAATGATAAAAAAGTGATTTTAATAAAGTAATTACCTTTAATTGCCGACACGGTATATTTACCTTCAAGGTCTGATGCTGTGCCTGTTATAAAAACAGAATCGATACTAGAATAAAGTGCAACTGATGCATAAGGAACAGGTTTTTCCTGTTCATCTTTTATTGTTCCGTTAATGGAAAGACTTGGCTCTTGCTTATTTTGTTGCGCATTTAAAACTCCTTTAAAAATAAACAAGGACAGCAACAGTAAAAAAAATTTTTTCAAATACATTATTGCTTTTTCTTCTTTTAAATCAATGTTTTTTATTAGGGCCAAAGGTAGTAAAAGTAAGGTAAACAGACTGAAAAGATAAGTTTCTCCTGTATTTTTTGAAAGAAATGAATTTGTAAATTTTCAAACCAAGGGATAAAAAGCATCTTCAATATGTTGAATTTTAGGTTCTCCTTTTGCCGGGATAATAATGGTGATAATATCAAAACGCACTTCAAAATCCATTTTGTTTTGTAAAACATAAGCTTCTGCGCCTTTTATCAGGTTTTTTTGTTTGATTTTTGTAACCCAGGCTTCTGGTTCTCCAATATAATTCCCACTTCTTGTTTTTACTTCTGCAATTATCAGTGTTTTGTTTTTTTGAGCAACAATATCCAGTTCAAATTTTTTATAAATCCAGTTTTTTTCTAAAACCTCATATCCGTTTAATTTAAGAAATTCAGAAGCTATTTCTTCTCCCTTTTTTCCTGTTAAATTATGTTCTGCCATTCTCTATAAATTTAAATGCATTTCAGAAGAATAAAAATCATTGCTTTAAATTACAGAAAAATTCACTAATTGAATTTTCTTACTTGAATAACTTATTTGAGTATAAATTTGATTTTAGAGAAACATGATTTTAATAGTTCAATTTTAAGAGTTTGAAAACGTATTATTTCCAAATTCTTTTTATTGAATTTTTCTTGATATTTTCTCCCATTTCGGGAGTGTTTCTTTAAAATAGAGCTGATTTCTCATTGTTAGAAGTCTTAAATTTAATTTTAATGGACTTTCCCCCCTTTATTAAATGGTGTATCGTTTTTTTTGTTTGAAAAAAGCTGATTGGCAAGAAATTTTTAAAGTATTAAATAACGATAAAACGAAATTAGCTATGAAAACGATAATGAGAACCGTACTTATGCAAGGAAGCCCTCCAGTGGGAATGGCAGGATCAAGACAGGTAGCTTTAACTACCATGCTTCTAATTTATGTTCATAATGAATTGTTTTCCCAGGAATTGGCACTTTTAAAAAAATTATCTGGAAAGAGGTTTAATATTACCCTTGAAAATAATGAAGATGAGTTTCATAAAATCAATGATTCATTGTTTTTTCATGATATATTTATTTCAAATGAATGTAAGATTTTTAATTTGGAAAAAAGTGAATATACTGTTTGTGAAAACGAAGGGTCAATTGGTTTTGAAACAGAAACAATTAGTGAGCTAGATGGTGTAAGGATATGGAAAGGAGAAGTGAAAGACGATATGATTGAAGGAGTTATGGTTTGGGCCCACTCCGGAAAAGAGGTGGAAAGTTTTTCATTTACGGGTGCTTTGGAAGGTTAGAATATAGAATGAAATTATATTTGGAACTACAGAAATTAAAAGAGGTTATGGGATATAATTTAATCTGCTTTCTTCTGTAGTAACCTCTAATAGAACTTCTTTTCCAAGTGCTACAGCATGATTTTCTTTTATATGACCGGATGGAAAATTAAAACAAACAGGAAAACTAAATTGTTTTACAGCTTCTGCAATAATCTCCTGAGCACTTTTACCAAAGGGAACTGTATTATCCCTCATGTCATTCATGCCCCCTACAATTAAGCCGGATAAATTCTCCAAAAATCCAATCCTTTTTAAATTAAACATCATCCTATCAATATGATAGAGATATTCATCCAGATCTTCAAGTAAAAGAATTTTGCCTTTGGTATTTACCTGAGAAACAGTACCGGATAAATTAGAAAGTATAGACAAATTGCCACCTGTGATTACCCCTTTACCTTCTCCTGGACGGTTAAGAGGGCTTCCTTCTGCCACATAGCTTATATTTTCACCAAACAAAGCTTTTCTCAAAGTTTCAACAGCATTAGAAGATGCATCAGGAGAAAAGTTTATAGGCATGGCGCAATGAAGGGTTGCAATGGAAAAATTCTGCTGAATATGAGAATGTAAAACTGTAATATCACTAAAGCCAGCAATCCATTTAGGGTTCTCTCTGAATTGGCTGAAATCTATGCGGTCAATAATTCTAATTGTACCGTATCCTCCTCTTGCACAAATTATTGCCTTTACCTGAGGAGCATCCAGCATTTTTTGAAAATCAAGCAAACGCTGTTCATCGGTTCCGGCAAATTGATTGTAAACATTAAATAAATCTTCTCCAAACACAACTTTTAAACCCCATTTTTCAAATTCCTCCACTGAAAGTGCTATTTCCTGAGGTGAAATTTTTCTGGCTGTAGATACAATGCCAATGGTATCTCCTTTTTTTAGATAATCGGGTATAATCATTTTAATTTTTGAAGTTGAAAAATTAGAAGTCGCAAGTTACAAGTTTAAAGTCAGAAGTTAAAAATTCTGCCTTTACAAAACAGGAGTTTTTTGGAAAACAACATTGTAAAAGCGTTTTACTTCAACCTTGGTTTTTGCTTTTTTTCAGAGAAGGTTTCTGCAATTTCTCAAAGTGGGTTAAACTAATTAACTTTATATTTGCCGGATTATTGAATTATTTAAATTACCAAGTTGAAAAGATATACCATAACAGCCGCATTGCCTTATACAAATGGTCCAGTCCATATTGGTCACCTGGCAGGAGTGTATGTTCCTGCAGATGTTTATGCACGTTATTTGAGATTGATAAAAAAAGATGTGCTGTTTGTTTGTGGCTCTGATGAACACGGAGTTCCAATTACCATTAAAGCAAAGCAAGAAGGAATAAGTCCTCAACAAGTAGTGGATAAATACCATAAAATCATAGGAGATTCTTTTAAAGAATTTGGAATTAGTTTTGATATTTATTCCCGTACATCCTCTAAAATACATCATAAGACATCATCAGGATTTTTTAAAAAACTATATGACAAAGGTGTTTTTGAGGAAAAAACCACCAGTCAGTACTATGACCAGGAATTTCAAATGTTTCTTACAGACAGGAACATTATTGGTATTTGTCCTAAATGCGGGAATGAAAATGCTTATGGTGATCAATGTGAAAAATGTGGAAGTTCTTTGGACCCAACAGATTTAATTAACCCGGTTTCTAAATTAAGTGGTAAAAAACCGATAGTTAAAGAAACAAAGCATTGGTACCTTCCTTTAGATAAATTTCAGGATAAATTAAGTAAATGGATTTTGGAGGATCATAAACATGACTGGAAAGCAAATGTTTATGGGCAGTGCAAATCATGGCTTGATCAAGGACTTCAGCCAAGGGCGGTAACCAGGGATTTGGATTGGGGAGTGCCAGTACCAATTGAAGGAGCGGAAGGCAAAGTGCTTTATGTGTGGTTTGATGCTCCAATAGGTTATATTTCTGCTACAAAAGATTATTTTTCCACTAAGGATAATCCAGGAAAATGGGAACTTTATTGGAAAGACAAAGAAACAAGCCTAGTTCATTTTATCGGAAAAGACAATATAGTTTTCCATTGCATTATTTTCCCGGCAATGTTAATGGCAGATGGAGAATATATTTTACCAGATAATGTGCCGGCAAATGAGTTTTTAAATTTGGAAGGGGATAAAATTTCTACTTCTCGTAACTGGGCAGTTTGGTTGCATGAATATTTAAATGATTTTCCTGGAAAACAGGATGTGTTAAGATATGTGCTTTGCTCAAATGCCCCTGAAACAAAAGACAATGATTTTACCTGGAAAGATTTTCAGGCTAAAAATAACAATGAGCTGGTTGCCATATTTGGAAATTTTATTCACAGGGCACTTGTTTTAACTCATAAATATTATGAGGGTAAAGTACCAGAAGCTGGCGAATTATCTGATTATGACCAAGAGGTAATTGATGGGCTTGCAAAAATACCTGGAAAAGTAAGCAAAAGCATTGAGTTGTATCGCTTTAGAGAAGCTCTTGCCGAAGCAATGAATCTTGCCAGGCTGGGAAATAAATACCTTGCCGACACTGAACCATGGAAACTAATTAAGACGGATGAAGAAAAGGTAAAAACAATATTAAATATTGCATTACAAATTTCAGCAAGTCTTGCAGTTATTACAGAACCATTTATGCCTTTTACCAGTAAAAAGCTAGCCAAAATGCTGAATTTTTCTTTTGATGGTTGGGAAAGTGCAGGAAAAGCAGACAATTTAAAAGCGGGCACCACAATAGGACAAGCGGAACTTCTTTTTGAAAAAATAGAAGATGCTACAATTGATGCTCAGGTTGAAAAATTAATAGCGACAAAACTGTCAAATCAAACAATTCCAGCATTTAAAGAAGAAAGTACTTTTGAAGATTTCAACAAACTCGATATTCGTGTAGGAACAATCATAGAGGCAGAGCGGATTCCTAAAACCAACAAACTACTTAAATTACAGGTAGATACGGGAATAGATAAGCGTACAGTTGTATCTGGTATTGCAGAATATTACAATCCGGAAAAAATTATTGGGCAGAAGGTAAGTATTTTGGTAAATTTGGCTCCCCGGAAAATAAAAGGCATTGAATCACAAGGCATGATATTAATGGCTGAAAATACCCAAGGAGAATTATCGTTTGTAATTCCTGATAAGGATTTTGGGAATGGGGGGGTGGTTAGGTGATGGATTTTGATTTGCTGATTTGCTAATTGCTGATTTGCTGAGATGGGGTTGTTTATTATATTTGAAGGTGATGGGTAATTATTCTGATAGAAAAAATGCTATTGTAGAATTGACTTTTGATTTTGCGTTAGAAATCATTAATTTTTTGAAGTATTGGAAGAAAAAAGAAAGTATGTTCTGGCAAGGCAAATTTTAAAACCAGGAACTTCTATAGGTGCTAATGTGCGGGAAGCGCAGGGGGCAGAGAGTAAAGCAGATTTTATTCACAAGATAAAAATTGCTGCAAAGGAAGGTGAAGAAACTAATTATTGGTTATTGTTATGCAAATACTCCAAGTCTTATCCAGATACAGAATATCTTTTAAATAGACTGGAATCAATTAATAAAGTGTTAAGTAAAATAATATCCTCAGCAAAAAAGTCAAATCAAAAACCGAAACTTACACCAATAACAAAGCAGCATATTGAAACATTAACAAGTTAATCTTACATATTAAAACCAGCAGATTAAATCATTATTACATAGAATAAAAATCAAAAAATCAGCACATTGGCAATTGGCAAATTAACACATCAACAAATCAGCACATCAGCAAATTAATCCGGTCTCGTAGTTCAACGGATAGAATAGAAGTTTCCTAAACTTTAGATACAGGTTCGATTCCTGTCGAGACCACTCTCAAAAAAACTCCTTAGAGAAATTTAAGGACTTTTTTTACCATCAATGGAATAGAACAAGCAATAGGTGGATATTCCTTACATTTGCACAACTACATTTTTAATAAATGTGTTAAATGCACTTTTCACTTTACCAGTCCGTTTTTAGAAAACAGTCAATATTCTTATTGCCTTTGTTTTGCTAATAATCACAGGCGGTTTTATATACAAACGACATGCTAGTTTCAACAAACCTTATTTTTATATCTCCCTTGCCTGGTTTTTAATCCCATTATTAACCGGTTATTTCTATTCGGTTTATTTTAGTTCTGTTTTGCAGTTCTCTATATTAATTTTTACTTTTCCCTTTTTGCTTTTTCTGCTATTTTCAAATCTTCCCAATTTTAATCCCGCTTTAAAATCAGCAATTATTTTAATATTATGCTCCTTAAGCATTTTTACCTTAATCTATGACAGAAAATATTACGATGAAGGATATATTGCTCTTTTTAAACAAAACGTAAAAAATATAAAACAGGCAAAACAAGATTACGGAGATGAGGTTTTGACTTTTTTGGATGGTTTTAAAGATGTAAGCGAACATTATTTAACCAAAGAATCTAATTCAAATTTAAACTGGCTTTTTGATTTTAATAGCTCAAAAGAATTTGTTTCTTTTATTGAAAACAATCCAAGAAAGAAATTAGCTTTAGCTTGCATTTCATCTATTCCTCCTGAATATATTCCCTTAATTCTTAATTTCTATCCTGTAGTTCTTGAAAAGAAGGATTATTTTGGTGGAAGTTATTACTTGTTTTCCATAACAGGAAAAGAGAAAAAACAAATACAAAGAACAATTTCATTTAATGATTTTGAAAATGATTATCCTGTTTGGAATGAGATCAATAAAAATAATATTACAGATTCAATACCTGTTTCAGGACCCTTTTCCTACCTGATAAACTCAGAACAGGAATGGGGACCTAGTTTTTCTTTTGATTTAAAAGATCACATAAAGCACCGGAATGATTTTTTAGATATTTCTGTAAAGATATTGCCTATGGAAAACCTGGAAGAAATTCTGCTGGTTTCGGTTCTTGAATCTATGGGTAAAACCATTGAATGGAGGGGTACTCCAATAAATCAAAATGAGTTTAAAATTCAGGGGGACTGGATAAAAACCTTTCAGTCAGTAAAACTATCTGATATTACATATATTCCTAACGATACCCGTGTTAAGGTTTTTATTTGGAACAAAAGCAAAAATAAATTTTTAATGGATGATTTTGAAATTAAAGTCAGGGAAGGAAATCCCTTGCTTTATGGAATATTTGAAGAGCATTAATAAACAACTTCTGTGCTCTGGTCAAAATGCAGTTCTTGTTGCTACCCTTTCACCAACATGAGGAACTTATTTATAAAACACAGGTGCAAAATTTCAGAGCATCGTTGTTTCTCCATCATCTACAACCATTTATTCAGTAGTTTATACTTTATGGGGCTGACCCACTATTCCCTGCTTTAAAGTGCCTGAACTTAAGAGCATTTCCAGGTTCAATGCATTGAGTTGCGGATGTGTGCTGAATTCATTTATGGATTTTGATTTTCCTTGGTGGATGATTTTTTCCAGGGAAATATC
>JALYPI010000161.1 GCA_030856445.1 Bacteroidota bacterium | reverse complement strand
ACTAAAGATTCTGGAAAAAAAGGCGGCAGATCTTCAAAATATGAAGACCGTACTAAACAGGAATTATACAAAAAAGCAAAAGAAGTAGGTATAGGAGGCAGGACAAAAATGTCTAAAAAAGAATTGATTGATGCATTAAGAAATCATTAATAATAAGGAGTTTTTTTAGAATGTGTTTGAGACTGTTTTAATCAGGAGTTTCATGTTGTAGTATTCTAACACTTCTTTAGGCCTTTAAGTTTTCTACAAAAAAAGGGGAGAGTTGGTAAAGTGATTTTAGGATGTTTTTTCTTTTTCAGTTTTGAAAATACTAAAAACAAGCCCTCCAATTAAAGCACCATAAACAGTGCTATTATACCATACAGATGTTATGGTGCAATTATCGGAGGTGCAACCTATGAAATTCCAATAAGCAAAACCAGCAACTGAGCCAATAAACACTCCTGCTAGAATAAGCCAGTTGTTTTTAATATGTACAATTATAGACATAGAATTTAGGGTTGATATTTATTGTATTAACTTTTTTTTCCCTCAAAAAGTATTCAAAATTAAAAACCTTATTAAGTAAAATTTTCATCCACACTATTTCTTTTTTCTTCTTTAAATAATAAAATCATTTTAGAAATTGACTAAGAAACCTAGGCAATTACGTTATAGCAATATGACTGCAAATTCTTTTGTGAAAAGGAATTAAACGTTAAAAATAGTTGACAAACAAGCAGACTTTTAAAAAAACTCAACACTTCTAATTTAATCAAATCAAAAGGCTTTTGTCATTATCGCCATATTATTCCTATTATTTTTTTTACATTTGTATATATTAATTAAGATCATAGCCTTATGTACAGATTTAATAAATCTGATATTAAATTTTTCTTCTCTCTTTATTTTCCATTAATGATAGTATTGTTTTTCATGCTATCATGTAAGCATAAGCCGGTTATTGATGACCTTGAATCTGAAAAAGAACTAATTTCTTTGGTCTATTCTCCTGATAGTGTTTTTGTTTCTAAAGGAATAATTCATAAAACAACTAAGCCAACAGTCACCGGAAAAATGCCCATTACTTTTAATGTCTATACACAACCCTCACTAATTGCAGGAGCAGTAACTATAGATTCTTTTGGAATAATTACAATTGACTCTACATTAATGGAGGGAACATATGTTGCTAATGTTATAGCTTCAAATGAAGATGGTTCCTATTCCTTTAATAATGCTTTAACAATTATTGTGAGTAATGGACCATTTGCTCCTTCCAGCCTTATATATTCCCCCAACGGACTTGGTCTTGTTGCTGGAAATTCTGGAAGCTCATCTGTTCCAACAGTTCAAGGGACTACCCCAATAACATTTACCATGATTAGCTCTCCAAATACAAGCGAAATTTCCATTGATACTAATTTAGGGATAATTTCAGCAAGTAATGCCTTAGCCGTTGGAAGCTACAGTATTGATGTAATAGCATCAAATTCAGCAGGAACTACAACTTTTACTGGAGTTTATACTATTTCTGTATCTTCTACAGCAATTGCACCAAGTAATTTAGCATATTCACCTAATGCTCTAACTATTGATCAAGGAAATGTCGGCAATTCCGTTATTCCAACAATATCAGGAACAACACCCATTACTTTTACTATGAATTCTTCACCGGTAACTGGAGAAATTTCCATTAATTCTGGAACTGGACAAATCTCTGTAAGCAATCTTGCCGCTGCAGGTACCTATGATATTAGTGTAACTGCCACAAATAGTGCAGGCTCAACTAATTTTCCTAGTATCTATACAGTTACTGTTAATGTTACTACTGGCTTAATTTCTTTTGAAACAGATATAAAGCCGATTATTTTAAACCGTTGTCCAAGCTGTCATACAGGAGGAACAAATACTAATTATACAATATATGCTAATGCCTCGGCTAATGCCGGTCCCCTTACTTCTGCAAATACTATTTTAGAGAGAATAAATAGAACTCAGGGAGCCGCAGGATTTATGCCCCAAAGTGGCACGAAGCTTCCGCAAGCTGAATTAGATCTGATTCAGCAGTGGTACGATGATGGATTACAACCATAAATATGATGAAAGCCATAAATATTAGTTTACTAATTGTTATCCTTGGAATTACCTTGAATAGCTGCTATAAAGACAATGAAGAAGAACTATATCCGTTGGCTACTCAATGTGATACCCTTAATGTTACCTATGAAGGTAAAATTAAAACAATTATCAGTGATTATTGCATTGCATGTCATGGTTCTTCAAATTTCACAAGTCTGGGAGGTGGTATTGAGTTGGAAGGATATGTGAAATTAAAAGCAAAAGTTGATGATGGCTCTTTTCTTTCCAGTGTAACTCATGATGGAAATGTTTCCTTCATGCCAAAGAATTCAGGTAAACTCAGTGACTGTAACCTTGCCATTATAAAAAAATGGATTGATGAAGGTGCCTTAGAAAAGTAAATTATGAAAATTTTGAAAACATTTTTTTTAGTAGCCTTGTTTTGCCAAAGTTTAAACCTTTTAGCTCAGGATGACCTTGACGCCTTATTAGATGAAATAACCGAAGAAAGGGTTGAGTATGTTACCGGTGCTTTTAAAAGCACAAGAGTAATTAATCTTCAATCTGTTGAAAAAATTGGCGCAAACACTCTGGATTTTCGTATTTCTCACCGTTTTGGAGCTTTAGATGGAGGAGCTTATGAATTATTCGGGCTTGATCAAGCAACTATCAGATTTGGGTTGGAATACGGAGTAAATGATTGGTTAATGGTTGGGATAGGAAGAAGCACCTATGAAAAGACTTATGATGGATTTGTTAAAGCATTGTTATTAAGGCAATCTAAAGGAAAGCGTTATATGCCAATTTCTCTTGCCTACTTTTCAGCAGCAACTATTAATAGCCTGAGGTGGCAAAACCCTGAAAGGGAAAATTATTTTTCATCAAGAATGGCTTATGTTCACCAGTTAATTATTGCCAGTAAAATCAGTAAAGAACTATCTTTACAGCTATCTCCTACTGTTGTTCATAAAAATCTTGTAAGAACCAAGGAAGATTTGAATACAAACTATGCCCTTGGGTTTTCTGGAAGAATGAAAGTTACCAACAGAACCAGTATTAACGCTGAATATATTTACAGAATTCCTCCACCTGTTAAAACAGAGTCTTTTACGGCTTTCTATAATTCTTTGTCAGTAGGAGTTGACATTGAAACAGGGGGGCATGTTTTTTCCTTGCATGTTAGTAATTCATTGCCCATGATAGAAAAGGGATTTATAATGGAAACCAATAAGTCATGGCTAAAAAATGGTATTCATTTCGGATTTAATATTTCAAGAGAATTTGCATTTAAAAAATAAGATATGAGAACCAATAAAATTATTATAGTCGTTGTTTTAGCCCTTTTTTCAATTCATATTTATGCTCAGGATAAATATAAGTTGCAGGAGGGTGAAGTAAGCTTTTATTCAAGCGCTCCTCTTGAAGATATTAAAGCACTGAATAAAAAACCAGTGGGAATAATCGATTTTAAAGCCCAAAAATTTAGTTTCAGAATAAACATAAAGGATTTTATTTTCAATTCCAGCCTTATGCAAGAGCATTTTAATGAGAACTACATGGAGTCTGATATTTATCCAAGCAGCACTTATAAAGGAGACATGACAGGAGAATTTGATATCACAAAAGATGGAGAATACAATTTACTTTCAAAAGGAGAATTAACAATTCATGGGATTACTAAAAATGTGGAAATTCCAGCTGTAATTATAGTAAAAGGCTCTGAAATATTTTTAAAAAGCGACTTTAAAGTTAAACTTAAAGATTACAAAATAGAAATTCCTACAATAGTTTTTGAAAAAATAGCAGAAGTGGTAGAAGTGAAAATTTACTCTTCTTTAATTTTGTTGGAAAAAAAATAAGTTTTTGTCCTATAAAAGGGAAAGTATAAAAAAACAAAAAAGCGAACAAAATCTGTTCGCTTTTTTGTTTTTTTAAGTTGGAGCTATGATTCGAACCCCCGACCCTCCCGATGCTAATCGGGATGCACTGAACCATCTGAGCTTATTAATTTTTCAATCATATTCCTACTCTTCCATTTTTTAATTTCTTTTTCTCTTTTTAAAGCAGATGATTTTTCCTCAAACACTTCCGAATATTTTAATAGCCAGTCTCCTTTTCCACCAGTAAATCCTTTATGGTTAGAATTATGTTTTTTTAGGCGTTCTTCAAGTGTATCACCTGTATAACCTACGTAGTACTTATTTAAAGATTGAGAAAAAAGTATGTAAATTCTAAACATAATAGAATTTTAAAAAATCTCCACTCGAATAAAATAAAAAAAGCCACCTTGCGGTGGCTTGATGTTTTGTGGGAGCTGAGGGATTCGAACCCCCGACCCTCTGGGTGTAAACCAGATGCTCTGAACCAACTGAGCTAAGCTCCCTTTTTTTGTTCGGGCTGCAAATATAGATTAAAAATTAAGAACTTCAAAAAAAAGAAAAAAATGTTTTTATTTTTTTGAATTTTTCTTTGAATGTGATTATATCTTAGTTTTTTCTTTAATAAGAAAATCAAACTACCTCTCCCACAACAAAAGTACTTCCTCCTATAAAAATAAGATCTTCTTTGTCTGCAAGTGCAGTAGCTGTTTTAAACGCTTCGTGAACTGTTGTAAATGTATTTCCTATTAGATGATACTGAAGTGCTTTCTGCTGCAGCTCTTTTGGATCCATAGCACGAGGTATGTCGGCTTTGCAAAAGTAATAGGTCGCTTTTTGTGGAAACAATTTTAAAATATTCTCAATGTCCTTATCCGATACTACTCCAAGCACTATATGGAGGTTTTTATATTGAATTTGTTCTATTTGTTTTATAACATAATCTAGACCAGCTTCATTATGTGCAGCATCGCAAATGCTTAATGGTTTTTGATTAAGAATTTGCCATCTACCTAAAAGACCTGTGTTTTGAATTACATTTAAAACTCCTTTATAAATGTTGCTTTCACTGATTTCAAAATGATTATTACCTAGAAAATCAATAGCCGTTATTGCAGTGGCAAGGTTTTTTGTTTGATAATTTCCACTAAGAGGGCAAGTTATATTTTTAAAATCTTTGTTTTTAAAAGACAGATCCATTTGAATCAAGGGCTGATTAGCATCAATTTTTTTTACATTTTTCACCTGGCATTCTTTGTCAGCATAAATCAATGGTGCGATTAAATCTTTTGCCTTTTCTTCAAATACATGTTTTAATTCTTTTTGAGACTCGCCAATTATAACTGGTATTCCATGTTTTATAATTCCTGCTTTTTCAACTGCTATTTTTTCTAATGTATCCCCAAGCAAGGATGCATGATCATTACTTATATTAGTAATTACTGACACTAAGGGTGTGATGACATTTGTTGAATCAAGTCTTCCTCCTAATCCTGTTTCTATAACTGCAATGTCCACATTGTTATCTGCAAAATATTTAAATGCTAATGCTACGGTCATTTCAAAAAAAGAGGGACTGATATCTTCAAATATTTTTTTGTGTTGAACAACAAAGTCTATAATATATTCCTGGCTAATTTCTTCTCCGTTTATTTTAATTCTCTCCCTAAAATCCTTCATGTGAGGAGAAGTGTATAAACCAGTTTTTAACCCGGATTCTTGTAAAATTGATGCAATAAGGTGAGATGATGAACCTTTGCCATTGGTTCCTGCAATATGAATGGTTTTAAACTTATTTTGAGGATTATCAAAGTAATTGCAAAGTGAAATTGTGTTGTTAAGACTTCCCTTATAGGCAGCAGGACCTGTTCGTTGAAACATTGGTAAGCGGCTAAAAAGATAATCCAGGGTTTCAGGCCAGGTCATTAATTTAATACGAAATTATAAATTATAACTCCTGATTGGAATTCAGCAGCTTCCCCATCAGGTTCCCATTTAGTTTTCAGAGCAGCCTCTTCGGCTGTTTTAATTAAACATGCTGCAGAATTTGTTGTTCCTCTGGTGCCTCCCTGCACACCAACTACATTTCCGTTTCTATCAACCTTTATAGTAACAGCCACTTTGCCACTTTCCTGACAATCATAACGTGGTTTGGGTGTTTTTATAGCTTTTCTAAGACCTAAATTATAACTGTTGCCTCCTGAATAACTTCCTGTATGTGCTGTTGCATTTTTGTCTCCTCCCGGGTCGCCCTGGTCTCCTGGTTTTCCAGTTTCTCCCTCATTAGAAGAATTTTTGTTTGAATTTGAGTTGCCTTGATACAAAGCATTTTTATTAACAGTTTTTTCAGGCTCTTTTACCGGTTCCGGATCCGGCTTTTTAGTTTCGGTTTTTTTATTGTTTAAACTTACAGCATCAGTGTTGTCCTGTGTGATTGCTTCTGTATTTGTTTTGAAAGGGTTTGGGTCAACTTGTTTTACTTCTTCCTGTACTTTGTTCTCTGATTGAGGTGCAGCAGCTGCTTCTTCTGGCTGAATTTTTCCATCACCGTCCTGGCTCGACCCAAAATTAATTACAATACTTTGTTCAGGAATAGGAACTGGTGTAGTAAGTCCATAATAAATAAAAAATAACAGTAGTAATGCGTGAAAAACAACTGTTCCTATCAATCCTGTCCTGCGGCTTTTATCCTGGAGAAGTTCCATAATTTTACTTTGGTTTGGTTGCCAGTACTATGCCAAATTTATTTCTATTGGCAATATCCAACATGTTTACGGAAACACCCGTAGGTACGGTTTCATCTACATGTAAAATAATTTGAGGTTTTTCACTTCCTGAAAGCATGGAAATAATTAAAGATTCAATTCCCTCTGTTTCCACCTGCTTACCATTTAAATAATGAACAAGGTCGGGTGTAATTGTTACTGAAACTTTAGCTTTTTCTACAGATTTATTATTACTTGTTGGTAAAGTAACATTTAATGCATAAGGGCTTACAAGAGTTGAAACGATAATAAAAAATATAAGTAGCAAAAAAACAATGTCAGTCATGGATGCCATACTGAAAGCTACACTTACTTTATTTCTTGATTTGATTCCCATATTAGTTTTTTATAATTTAAATTATCAGAAATAAATAGGTATTTAACTGCAGGTTTTGTTTAAATACTTTAGTTCCGATTAATTTGTTGTTTGCTTTTAAGCTGGTTCCTGAAGTAAATCCATAAATTCTATGGAAGTTACTTCCAACTTATAAACCACTTTTTCAACTTTTGCAACAAGTAAATTATAACAAATGTAAGCCACAATCCCTACTACTAAACCAGCTACAGTTGTTACCATTGCCTGCATAATTCCTCCTGATAATTGAGAAATTTCTACTCCATTCCCACTTATTTTCATTTCATGAAATGTAAATATCATACCTATTACTGTACCTAGGAAACCAATCATTGGCGCTGCTCCTGCCACTGTAGCAAGAGTTGCTAAACTTTTTTCCAATTTGTAAATTTCAAGTTTACCTACATTTTCAATAGCTACACTAATATCATTTAATGGCTTTCCAATTCTTGATACTCCTTTTTCAACCATTCTTGCAGTTGGAGCATCTGTTGCCCGGCAAAGGGCTTTTGCTGCATCAATTTTACCATCATGAATAAAATCCTTTATGTTATTCATAAAGTTATTATCTGATTTCGATGCTTTTTGAATAGCCAAATATCTTTCAATGAATATATAAACAGCAATAATAGAAAGGATTGTAAGTGGTATCATTATATACAAGCCACCACCTAAAAATAATTCGAGAATAGAAATAGTTTCCAGAGTTGGTTCAACAACTCCAGGTTGTGCCGGAGCCTCGGAAGTAACATTGATTTGTTGCAATAAAGTCATATTCAGTGTTTATTAAATAATTTAAGGACAAAATTACTACTTATACAAGCCTTATTTAGTGTTAAGGCAGTAAGTTTATAAACAAAGAATTGTTAGTTTTATTGCATCTCCTTACATCCCTTTTTAGGGGTAATAGGAAGAGAATACTAAGGATTTACAAAGTAGGTTTGCATGATCATATAGGTAAATGCCCCTGCAAAGTACCCTAACAGGGCAAGCAAAGACATCTTTTTCATATACCAGATAAAATCAATTTTTTCCATACCCATAACTGCCACACCTGCAGCGGATCCTATAATTAATGCGCTTCCTCCTGTACCTGCGCAATAGGCAAGAAATTCCCAAAAAGGATCATCAGTAGGAAAGCTATACATACCCATTCCCGCGGCCACAAGAGGTACATTGTCAACTATAGAAGACAATAAACCAATAGACATAACTATTACACTTTGATTTCCTATTAATTTATCCATGGAATTTGCCAGGTTACCTAAAATCCCTGTAGACTGCAAGGCTCCAATAGCTACTAATATTCCTAAAAAGAATAAAACGCTTGGAATGTCGACTTTTCTAATAACTCCTCCAACTGTTGCAGCTTCTTTTTCATGATCAGATTTTCCTTTATGTAGAATTTCAGTAACAATCCAAAGAACCCCTAAACTAAGCAACATACCCATAAAAGGAGGAAGGTGGGTAAATGTTTTAAAAACGGGAACAAAAAGTAATCCTGCAACACCTAAAATAAAAATGATCTTTTTTTCCGAATCAGTAACATTGGCATGATGTCCTCCAGGAATAATAGCGTTATCAGGACGAGTGACATTCCCTTTTAATGTAAATGATAAAAATATCAAAGGAACAACTATACATACAATACTAGGAATGATAAGTATTTGAATAATATTTAAGGCAGTGATTTGTCCACCTATCCATAACATTGTGGTTGTTACATCACCAATAGGAGACCAGGCTCCACCTGCATTGGCAGCAATTATAACAATCCCGCAAAAGAACATTCGGTCTTCCTTATCCCCAATGAGTTTTCTAAGAAGGGATACCATAACTATAGCAGTAGTAAGATTATCCAGGGCTGCGGAAAAGAAAAATGTTACAGTACTTATAATCCACAGTAATTTCACCTTGTTTGTGGTAGTTATCCTGTCTGTAATTACAGAAAAACCCTTATGTGCATCCACAAGCTCAACAATTGTCATTGCCCCTAATAAAAAGAATAAAATACTTGCTACTTCACTTAAAAAATGCAGCAACTGATGTCCAACAAAGTGAGTAATTAATTCACTGTCTGTTAATACCATTTTAGACTCTTTAATGGCTTCAGTAAATGAAGCTGGGAAGTTTGCAGGACTTATGAATTCTAAAGGGAACAAAATATATACTGTCCAGCAAAGCACTCCCGTAATAATAGCAGAGGCTGCTTTATTAATATGTAGAGGGTGTTCAAAAGCAATTGCAAAGTAGCCAATTACAAAAATGGCAATGATAAGTTCGTACATATCAGATTTTATTAGAAGATGGGTGCAAATATACTGTTGTTGTTGGATATGCAAAATCACTTTTGTGTTTTTTTACAATTTCCATTATTTTAAAATTTATTTCCTGTTTTACATTTAAAAATACATCCCAATCCATGGTATCCACAAAATACTGAATCATAATATCAAGTGAACTACTGCCAAATTCAGAAAATTTTGCCTTGCCATCCTGATTGGTATTTGGATGCTCGTCAATAAAATTTTGAATATCCCTTACAATGTTCTCAATCTGTTCCTGAGAAGTTCCATAGGTGATACCAACATTAAATCTAGCTCTTCTGAAAGTGCGTAAAGATAAATTATCCAATTCAGTATCCACCATTTTCTTATTTGGGATGGTTAAGAAGCTTTTCTCTAAAGTGCGAAGCCTGGTACTTCTAAAGCCCACCTTCTCAACAGTGCCAATCATACCCCCTACCTGCACCAAATCTCCTACTACAAATGGTTTGTCCACAAAAATATTAAATGAAGCTAAAAGATTTTCAAGGCTTTCCTTTGCGGCCAGAGCAAGGGCAAGTCCACCAATTCCTAAACCTGCAACTAAAGTTCCTATATCTAAATTAAAGACTGCTCCTAAAATTATAAAAATCCCAAAAATGACTACAATGATTTTTGTAAATTCAGTTGCAAATGAAATAATTTGGTCATCTTGTTTTGTTTCTGTTTTTGCAGCTTTTTTTAGTAGAATTAATTCAGCGAAATCTACCATTCTCAGAACAATCCATATTACTGAAATCATCAGGAGTAATTTGTAAATAGTGCCGGCCAGAGATTTAAAATTTATTCGATCTGAACTTACGTTTTGTAATTCTTCTGGAAAATTAATATGTGCCGTGGCAAAATAAAAAATGATTAACAGAACCATCAGACTTAATGGCTGATAAAGAAGATTGAATAGCCGCTTTTTATCGACATCTTCAGAATATTTGTCAAAAATCTTAAATAGTAAACTACTTAGATATTTCGAAATAACCTTAATAAAAATAATGGCAAGTGCCATTAAAAAGAAGAACCACAAATAGTCTTCAACAGTGTTGCTATAGTACACCTTGTCAAGAAAATTCCTGTAAGAAATTGTCATAAAAGTTGATTCAAAGCAATTTTAAGTGCTGTTGCGGATATATTTAATTTTGAAATGTTTTCATTTTTGGTTTTTTCCAAAGCGGATTTAATTGTATTGGATACATCATTAAAAATTGCTTCGTCTGTAATGTTTTCACTTGTTGTCATTAGATAAGCAAATACCCTGGCCATTCCACAATTAGCTATAAAGTCAGGAATTACACTTACCCTTGAATCAGCATATTCAGCTATAGGGCCCATGAAGATTTCAGCATCAGCAAAGGGAAC
>JALYPI010000254.1 GCA_030856445.1 Bacteroidota bacterium | reverse complement strand
CTGCAGGCTTTGCTGCTGCTTTAGGAGCTGCTTTTTTGGGGGCTACTTTTTTTGCCATTACTTTTAGTTTTTGGTTTTACAACAACGAATAACGTCAAAATGATTCAATCAATTAACTATCTGCTGTTTATTTTTTCAACATTTATTTGTTGACAATCACTATGTTATACCATTGACAATGTGATTCAAACAGTAGTGAAATCAATTGATGCAGGAGGTTTTTATAACAAAAAAATATTTAAAAAAAACTTTTATTATTATATTCTTTTTTTAAAGTTATAAAAAATCATTTTACTTTTTTTCTTTTACAGTAATTCTTAAACCTTCGGAATGACTTGTAAATTCGGGTGAATACATAGATTGTAAAATTGCTAACCCTGTAGAAAAATCTCCAAAATGAGTAATTCTTAATGGGTATTCAAAAACAAAAGTTCCTTTTGGCAAATAAGAAAAAAAGAAATTAGTTGCTGCATCCCTTGTGGATTCATAGTATCCAAGGCCATCTTTATATTTATATTGTGACAAAACATTTTCCGGCTCCATGCCTGAGGCACGTAAATCTTTTAAATGAACATATTCCATTACCCTGTCTGTCTTTAATTCTATTCTTACAATTACTCTGTCTCCTGGCTTTAATGCTGTGCTATTTTTAATCGGTATTATTTTTACTCCACCATCGGAATAGGTTTCCAGAAATAGTTTTTTATTTAATGTTAGTGGGGATTGATGACTGGTTATTTTATCCAGTTGTTCAAAATATTGCCAATAAACTGCTCCCCAAGAAACACCATTGCTTTTTTTATCAATGCTTATTCGGCCCATATCAGGGGTTATTTCACTCTCATTCCATGAAGTTTTAAAATACCCTGTACCTGCTTCTTTATTATTTATTTCATCATAATTGAAATTCTGTTTTCCAATCGAAATATTTATTTGAGATTCTGATTCCAATAAATTACTGCCTCGCAATAAAAGGGCATAACAAGCCTCTGAGGTTGCTTTAGTGGATTTCCATTCCTGGGTTTGCTTTTGTTTTAGCAACCAAATTTTCATTTCTTCAACTGCTTTTTCATCATTTGTTATTTCATCAAAAGCCTCAATAAAAAGAGCCTGGGACTCAACGGGAGCCTGATGCCAGTAGTAACCTGAAACATTATCCTTCCAGTACATTCCCATTTCTTCACTATACAAAGCATTGTCTTTAATGGATTTTATAATTTCTTCAGGTACTTTGCTTTCTTTATACCTATACATTGCAAGTGCAGACATTGCTTGTATATACCGGCTTTCAGTATTCCAAAATTTCTTCATTTGAGTATAGAAATACTTATAGGATTCACTGTTTTTAGCATTTAATGGATAATCATTATAATAACTACGAGCATAGAAATACTGTATCTGCAAGGGAGTGATTTGCTTTTTTGCAGTGTCTGATTTATTTGCAATTAATTGTTCATAGTCCTCTTTAATTCTATCATCTAAATAGTAAATTGCTTTTTTTATCGAAGCAGTTAGTTTTTTATTTTCAGAATTAGTCTTAACTCCAAGGTTATTTAACCTTCCGAACCCAGTAACTATATATTGGGAAATAAATCTATCGTCCTTCATTCCGGGAAACCAGGGGAAACCTCCATTCGGAGTTTGCATCTTAATCAATTTCTGTTCTGAAGAAGTTAATTCTCCTGACATTTTATTTAAGTCAAAAAGAAGTGAAATGCGTTTTTTTCTTTCTTGTTCGTTAATGGATTGTAAAACCCATGGCGTCTCTTCCAATAAAACATTTTTTAATTCAGCATTTTTTTCAAGTGCAGATAAAAATGCATCTGGATTTTGGCTTTTCCATTGTTCAAATACTGCCTTAATTTTAGGATTTGAATTAGCAATATGTGATGCAATTGCATTTGCGTAATATTTACTGAAAACTTGCTCTGAGCAGTCATAAGGGAATTCCATAAGATAAGGCAAGGCTTGTACAGCATACCAAACAGGATTAGCAGTAAACTCAAGGGAAAGTTTATGACTTTTTAATGTTGTTGATTTTTGATTTAATAATTTTTCAAAAGAAAATTCTTTTTTTTGATTTCCCCTTATTGGAAGTGGCAAAGACTCTGTAATTAAAATCCTGTTTGATAATACCGGTATTACAATTTCTTCACCATCTGTAAAAGCTCCCGCTTTGGCAGACACCCTAACAAGAACTGTTTGCAAGCCTTCCGGAATGTTTGTTTTCCATTTTATTGTAGCGCTTTTTTCGCCAGAAACAGTGAAATCAATATCAGGTATTGCAATTATATTCCCTACTTTTTTCAATGATAAGGGATCTATGATCTCTAGTTTTGCTTTTCCTGTTAATTGCTGAGAGGTAAGATTTATAATAGATGCTGAAAGATATATCTCATCTCCATCTCTAAAAAAACGAGGCAGCACGGGAGATACCATCAATTCTTTTTGTGCTAAAAGCTCTTTTTGAAAGTGGCCAAACTTAAGATCATGTGTATGCACAAAACCCAGGAGTTTCCACCTTGTTATTGATTCAGGCAATGTGAATTTTATAATCACAGCTCCATTTTCGTCTGTATTTAAATGTGGATAGAAAAAAGCAGTTTCATTAAAATCACTGCGAATTTTAATTGCAGCATCCTCTCCTAATTTCCCTTTTTCTATTTTAACTTCTTCTGTAATTTGACCGTTATGGTCATCTTTTGAATTTTCTTTTTCTTTTGAAATATTTCCAGAAGTTTCTGAATCATCTTCTGTGACGGCAATTTCAGATTCTGCTTTTCTAACACCAGCCATTGAGTTCATTGAAGACGCGGCTCTGAAATGTTGATTCCTGGTATAAATAGGATAAACAAACCAATTGAGTTGATCATGATTTTTAAGCGGAAAATCAGGAAAATAGTTCCAATTAAGCGAATATAAATTAGTAGAAACAACTCCGAATGAAAGATTATTTTGCCAGCCAAGTGAAGGATAAAAACTCGTGTAAATATTAAAGTTCCATTGATGAGGTTTAAATGCATCAAGAGAGGCATCATAAAGTGAAGCCACCATTTCTGCGGCTATTTTATCTCCTTTATTGCCTTTGATTTTAATGGTCCATTCTTCCTTTTGTCCTGGTTGTAATTTATCTCTGAAGGTTTCGAATTCTGCGTGCAGCTCTTTGTTTGAATAAGGCACAGTTATTGAATTTCCAAAATAATAATTCCGGTTGTTTTTTACTGCCACAACATGCACTGAAAAGTTGCCTCTGTGTTTTTCTTCTACAGGGATTTCTATTGTTTTTTGTTCATTCTTAAGTGAATGCCATTCTCGTTTTACTATTTTTTTATCATGCTCAATTTCAAAAAGCACGTTAACGGCTTGTCTGCTTCCGATTAAAAAAACTGCATTCTGACCTGGCTCTGCTTTGCTTTTTATAGCTTCAAAAAACAATGGTTTATGAATTGCCGGTTCTTTTTCACGATCGGAGAAGACAGTAAAATATATTTTCTCTTTTACTTCATTGCCCGTACTATCTATTGCTGTAGCTTCAATTAAATATGCTCCTGTTTTCCACTCCTTAATCTTATTTAATTTTAGTTGACTTTCTGAAGCTGTATTAATTGTTGACTTTTGAATAAATTCAGCTATTTTTCTATTCTCTAAATTATTTTCATCATCATAAATATCATTTGGAAAAATGGCAGTGAATGCTTTTTCTGAAAGAATAAATTTATCAGGACGATTCCATAATCTTTCTCTTAAAACCCTTTCTGGATTTTCCAGTCTTGATATACTTAGGGTTACCTTTGCAGGTTCAGGACGACCTTCTAAATTTGTTGTTTTAAAAGTAATTTCAGTAGGATCGTTTTTATTAATCAATGAAGGAACATCTGCATTTATAATTAAAGATGTATAACCAACAGGAATTGTTTTTTCAGCACTTCGAGTCTCTCCACTAATATCAGTAACATCAGCATAAACAGTAAAATTATAATATAGTGGTGGGGAATCAGAAAAATGTTCATCTCCGGGCAAAGCTTTAAATTCAATTTCAAATACTCCTTGTTGATTGGTTTGAGTAACTCCCTGGGCAATTTCCATTTTCTGAACCTGTGGATAACTACCATGATGCCAGAATCGGGGATAACTCGGATTTCTAACCACCCTGTATCTGACTTGTGCACCATCAATAGCAGCACCAGAATATGTTTTTGCAATTGCAGCACTCTTTACCTTATCCCCTGGTTTAAAAGTCCCTTTTAAGGGTTGAAAAACAACTTCAAATTTTGGTCTTTTATATTCTTCTACAGAAAAGAAAAAGGCTCCACTTTCATTTTTAATGTGCATGTTCCCAGTTAAACCTCCAGCTGGTAGTGTAAAGCTGCCGCTAAAAGAACCATAATCATTACTAACCAAATTAATCTCGCTTACTTTTTGATGATTTGCATCAAAAAGTAAAGTTGTAGTTGAATGCTTCGCTTTAACCAGATTTGATTCCCCTTCTGTTTCAATAATAATTCCTTTAAAATAAATAGTTTGACCTGGACGATAAATTGATCTGTCTGTAAAAAACCAGGTTTTTAATCTTTTTTTGTTTTGCTGATGGGAGGAATGATATTGATAAAGACTATTATCAGAAAAAACTCTATCCTTGCCATTAATTATTTCAAGATAAAATCTCTGGTATTCTTTCCTTTTAGGGATAGTAATAAATCCATTTTCATCAGTAATATATTTACCTGATTCTTCCCTATAGTATTTTCGGGTTTTGTAATCGTATTTCTCAAGCCAAGATTTTACTGTAGCATTCCTAATGGGAGAACCGGATTTACGGTCAGTAACAACTATTTCAAATTCTCCCTGATTTGTTCTTCTTTCCACATGACTTATGTCTGTTGACCAAACAAAGGCATAAGCCACAGCACTTTTATCAAAATCGAAATTTTCACTGTTGGAAATAAGAATGCAATATTTTCCTGATGGCAATTCAGGTAATGCAATTTCTGCAGAATGTTGTTGATAATCCTTATCAAGGGGAGTTTCAACTGCCCATTGTTTAACAGTTTCATATTTTAAAATTTCTTTAGTAATGATTGCTCTATTATCATAACTGTGAATACTTGAGTTTACATTAGGTACCAATACTATTCTTGCATAAACCTTTTCAATATTTTTATATGTCAGCAGGGCTGGAAAAGGAGTGTTAACAGACACTGCTTTTTCAAGGTTAAGTGATAAAAACTTCTCTTTTATCTTTGCCTGCAGGTATTTGCATTGTTTGGTTCCAAAGGAGTCTGGAAATTTTTTAATTGTTTCCTCACAAAGATTAAATGCCTTTTGTTTGTCCCATTTATAGATTGTTTTGGAATAAGGCTCATATTTATTTCCATTGTTGAAATAGAATAAAGCAATTTCATAAGCAATTTCTGCTGAGGCAGGGTGATGTGAAAATTTTGAATTAAGATTTTCTAAACCCTTAAGATATAAACTATCCTTTGTTTGTATGGAAGCATTATTGTGCGCAAATTGAAGCCTTTTCACATCCGCCTCAATTAATGCCTCTGGGTTCTTATCATTTTTATGGAAATTTAAAATATCCTGAAACAGGTTAAGTGCTTTTAATTTTATTGAACCCGTGTCTTTTGTTTCAAAAGTATATTCAATAAATTTTTCATAGGTTGAAAAAGCAGCAGGGTCCTCCAGTTGAAAATGCCACGAGGGCAAAGAAATTCCAGATTCTTCATGAGCATAAAAATCAAGCGCTCTGTAAGCAAGGAAATCATACAGACTAGGCCTATGCTTTTTTGCCACTGTATCCCCTTTAATTAGAACAGGATCAAAAATATTAAGCTTTGTCCGCTTTAAGCTATCGGAATTAAACAATGACAAATCATAATGTTTGGTAATGGTTTGATGCAACTTTGTAAGATCCCAGGTACGCAAATCATCATTTTCAAATTCTGCTGAGGAGCGTTCGAAAATTCTATGACGGTTATTTTGATAATATTGCCAATATAAATCAGCAAGAATAGAATGCAATATTGCTTTGGCCGGATAGTCCACTTGTTTTAACTCATTTTGAATAAACTCAATGGATTTTTCTTCTGCTTCCTCTTCATACAAGGATAAAACTCCTACCCTGTTTATTAAAGCTTTAACTATTTGCGGTGCATTTTTTTCCTTTTTCGATTGAGCATAAATTTTTTCTATCTCAATAAAAGCCGTTTTATTTAATCCTTTTTTCTTTAGTGAATCTACCTTTTGCCATTGTTGCTCATAATCTTTCCATTGAGGGTAATTCAAGTATTCTGTTTCCTGGAAAGAAACAAAACTAAATGCAGAAACGGCAAATAAGATAAATACAACAGAAGAAATTTTTAAATTAATTCGCATAGGATTTTATTTTCTGAAGTTTATCAGAATTTAAGTAAGTGCTGCTTGGATTTATTTTTCCAACCTGCCTGGGATTCATATTTTACTATGAAAATTTTCAATTCAGCCCTAGACTCATAGTCTACGAAAAAGATTTTTTTGTCTGCCTGGGATTCATATTTTACAGAAAACCAAAGTCCATCTTTATTGGCTTGAGACTCATAATCTACCATATAAACAAGAAGGTCGGCTTGTGATTCATAATCAACTATAAATACTTTTAAATCAGCCTGAGACTCATATTTTACTTTAAATACTTTCTGCGCTTTAACTACTGGAATACAAAACAGTAATAAAATCAGGGATAAAATTGTTTTCATATGTATATAATTTATTTTTAAATTGTCATATGGAATACGCCATGTTATATTCATTAGTGTTTACGCACGTTTGGTGCATGGCTATTTCATATGTATATAATTTGTTTTTTAAAGGTCATATAGAATAGTCATGTTATATTCATTAGCGTCTGTGAACGGTTCGGGCATGGCTATTTCATATGTATATAATTTGTTTTTTTAATTTTCATCCCGATTTATCGGGATGAAATTCATTTGCATTTGGGCATGGCTATTTTCCTAATATGAAAGAATAACAGACATTAAAACTACGAAATATTTTTTTCACTATTTCATTTAATACCCAAACTAAAATTTTAGTTTTTTTGAAATCCTTACTATATCTGCTTCTTTATCAATTTCTGAAATTTTTCCTGTTAAAAAATCAGCAAAATGAGCTGCAAAATAAGGCGCGATTAAAACTCCTTTAGTTCCCATTCCATTAAATATTAACAACCGTTTGTATTTAGGGTGAGCGCCAATAAAAGGTCTCCTGTCAGAAACTGTAGGGCGAATACCTGCATTATGATTTAGAATTTCATAGGGCACTTTAAGCAGTTTTTCAAGTTTTTCAATTAACTCTGACTTTCCTTCAGGGGTAGGATCTTCAGAGAATTCGTTCCAGTTGTAGGTTGCACCAACATCATAAATATTTTTTTCCACAGGTAGAATAAAGACACCTTTATTAATAACCTTTTCTGATTGAAGTTCATCAATCTTGGCTCTTAGTAATTCTCCTTTTGTAAGTTTAAATGGCAGCCAGTTAAAAAATGAATTATCAATGGCTTTATGGCCTTCGCAAAAAATTATTTTTTCTGCTTTTATGTTTTTCCAGTAAATACAATCGTCTTCAAATTTAATATCCTCATGGTTTAATTTTTCATTTAAAAGCAAATTTTCCTGCTTAAGGTATTTATTAAAAATAGTAAGAAATAAAGACACATTCACATTACCTGAACTGTTTACTTCCCCTGAACCAAAAGGAGCATGAATTGCTTTTTCCAACATTTCATTATATCTTACAGCTGGGGCCATAAAATCATTTTCCAGTCTGCGTTTTTCCCAAAGATTAAATTCATCTTCAGAAGCAAATACTTTAATGATGTTTTTGGAAAAATGAAACCTTGTATTTAGCTTCTTTTCAAGTGCTGTATATGTTTCTATTGCAAAGGGAATGAGCTCATCTGCCATCCAGCTTTTGGCAAATCGTTTAAAAACAACAGGATTATATAAACCTGCGGCAACCATTGAGGAAGATGATTTGTGGTTGTTATCAATAACCAGAATTTTTTTATTCCTCTTTAAAAGTTCTTCTGCCAAAAGGCTCCCGGCAATGCCTTGGCCAACAATTAGGTAATCAATTTGCATTTTAAAATTGTTTTAAAAAACAAATGTAATTTTAAAAAAAGGATATGATTGATTTTTGTGCTTTAATAGAAAGATGTTTACCATACACTCTATTATAGAATAAACAATAGTTAACCAATTTTGTAGTACTAATCCTCTCTTTCCTGCACCAGAAGCTGACCATCAGCAGTATAAAATAAATACATAAAAATTAAGTCTTTTTCTACTTTTACAATATACTCGGCTGGAATTTCTTCTGTGTATTCGGCCTTATAGAGTTCAGTAATGTTCCATTCATTAAAGTAACCCTGATTCAAATCGGATAATATAGCTTCCGGCAATTCATTTAATGTAATGGGTTCTGCATATTTAAAATGATCGGGTCCTTGTTCTTGCTTATTTAGTTTTTCTGGTGGAATTGTTTTTTCTTGATAAGGATCTACTTCTTGTTTCGGATCAAATTTTTGTGGTTCCTGATCTGGGATTGATTCTTCAAAAATCCTCTCTTGCTCGTTTTGTAGGTCTTGCTCGTTTTGGTTAGGTGGATCTGCTTCTGAAGGTGTTTGCTGTGCTAAAGAAAACAGGTTTGAAATTATTGCTAAGAAAAGTATAAGGATGAATGCTTTCATGTTTGTTTTTTGGATAAGGGTAATTGCATCAATAAAGGCAAGTTGAAGATGCTTTAAAAATTATATTAAATTATTTTATTGATCATCCAGGAGAGTTGAATTAACTTCTTCTTAATTCTTCCATTCTTTCTTGCCTGATTAGTTTTCCAAGAGAATCATAATACAAAGCAAAACGATCAAATCTTCTTTTTACAACAATAATATAGGATGATTGTCCATCTTCATTACATTCATCAAAATTAACTTTATAAGCCTCTTCAATATCCCATTTTTTAAACTCACCGTTGGATATCACTCTTTGAATACCCTCAGGTAATTCATTTGCATTTATTTTACTTACTGTTTTTCTCTCATGAAAAGTGTTTTCTTCTTGTTGTGGCTGTGCTTCTATATTGTCAGAATTTTGAGCCCTTAAAAACAAAGATGAAAAGACAAGCATGAGTATAAAGAATACTACTTTCATTTTATAATATATTGGTTACAATTCATTTGTATTTATCAAACATTATAGTTTAAAAACAACAGGCACAGATTTTCTGTGCCTGTTGAAATATTATTTATTTCTCATATTTATCTTGTCCATCCGGACCACTATCTCCTCCTACTTCTTCTTGTCTTATTAAATTTCCATCCTCTGAAAAATGTAACATTCTGGCTTCGTCTCCTCTTTTAACTTTTACTGCATAATCCCCAACTCCTTCTTCAATTTCATATGCCTCTTCAATGTTCCAGTCCTTAAATTGTTCTGTCTGTAAGGTTTGTTGTACTTCATTAGGGAGCTTATCAATTTCAATAGTTTCCATTTGTTGCTGCTCTTGCTGCATACCTTGGTCTTGTTGTGCATAAGAAAAGCCAATTGTAGCGATTGCCATGCTTACTATCATTATTATCTTTTTCATTGTTTTTTGTTTTTAAATGGATTAAATAATTATTATGCTAAAAGACTATTGAAAAATTATGCCAATGGAAAATTTTCTTTGTTTGGGGCATATAACCCATAAAATTTATTTGTTGTTGAATCAAAAAGAAAAAATAATTCCCAAATAAGGAATCTTGTTTTAAATCCTTATTACAAAAAAGAAATGCATTGGAAACCTGGGCAGTTTTGCACCTTAATTAATAGGATAGTGGTTATTACTTTATCTTTGAACTGAATTTATTTAATAAAAAAATGAATTTAATTTGAATCTGTAAAAAAGGTTTTTGCTTTCTTTACGTTAACCTATTAATATATTCGATTTATATGATGCGTATTTTATTTTTTTTATTCTTTCTATTTTCTTTTGTTTCTTGTGGAGATAAAACCTACTTGCCTCAATCAACGGGCAAAGCCGGAGAGCTACTGGTAGTAATTGACAATAAGTATCTGGAAACTGAAGCGGGAATTGGAATAAGAAATATTTTTGGGCAATATCAAACTGGCCTTCCTCAGGAAGAAGCAGTATTTAAGGTTATTCCATTTCCACATAATTCTTTTAGTAAAATTTTACAAAGGCATAAAAATATTTTTGTTGCAGACATATCAAGTAAACACACTAAATCAAGTATATCTGTTAAAAAAAATGTATGGGCCGAGAATCAGTTATATTTAAACATTTCTGCTCCCGATGAAGCCGCTTTTGCGGATATACTTATGGATAACAGGGAAGCGCTTTTAAACTATTTTCAGGAAGTTGAACTAGAACGATTGGCAAGTGCTATTAAAAAAGCAGAAAACAAGCCTTTACAAAAACAATTACAGGATAATCACCAAATTAATATATCTATACCAAAAGGATATACTATTGTGATGGACTCCCTAAACTTTGTTTGGCTAAAATACGATACTGAAAAATCAGCGGCAGGAAACATGCATCAGGTTAACAGAAACCTGCTTTTATACTACCAGGACTACAGTAATGAGAATATGTTTAATCTTGATCAGCTTTTGAATTCTCAGGATTCAGTAACTAAAAAGTATGTGCAAGGACCCACCCCTGGTTCATATATGAAAACAGTAGAGGAATATCCTGCAGACAAAAAACCATTTAATCTTAAAGGCAATTATGCTGTTCAAACAAGGGGGCTATGGCACCTTCACGGGGATTTTATGGGCGGGCCATTTCTTAATTATTCTGTTGTAGATACTACAAACAATAAAATTATTTCCATGGTTTCATTTCTTTACGCTCCTAATTTTGATAAAAGAGAGTACCTAAGAGAAATGGAAGCAATAATGAGTACAATAAGAGTAAATGAATAACAAACAATATTCAAATCCAATTGCTTTATTGCTTTTGAAAAAAAAGAGCTTTAGTACAAATTTAAATTCTTCTGGCTCAGCTATTATGATTCAAATTCGCTGGACTAAGACAGTTGTAAAATCATGTTTCTTTTCTACTAATTCATCTTAACTACTTTTTCTCCTTAAGGGAATTTCTGTTTAAATTATCTTTACACTGTTGTCCTGAATATAATGACTTTCCTACGGTCGGATGTCTGGGTTTTTAACCCTTTTTCGGGGAAGGGGAAGCCGTAACTTGATTCTAAATTACTAATTACTGATCAATTTATTAAAAATAAAAAATCCCCTGAACCAAAAGGTTCAGGGGATTTTTTTATTGTATTAGTAATAACTTCAGAAATTATCTGGAGATATTTACTTTTTTAACAACTGTTTCTGCATTAGTAAGAACTTTTACAAAATAAATACCATTAGCCTGATTTGAAAGGTCAAGAGTTAATTTATTGTTTGTTGTAGTTAATGTAGTAATAACAGAACCAATGGCATTGTAAACAACAACAGTAGCATTTGCTGAAGTACTTACATTGAAAATACCATTAGACGGGTTAGGGTAAACCTTTACACTGTTATTATCAGAATGCTTATTAATAGATAGTGTAATAAAATCAACCAGTGCTGTTTTAGCAACAGTTCCACATTCATCTGTAACAGATAAAACAACAGTATAATCATCATTTACTGTATAAGTATGAGATGTAGTAACACCTGTTCCTAAAGCAGTACCATCACCAAAATCCCAAGAATAGGTCATTGTTCCAGCGCCGGTAATTGCAGTTGCACTAAAATCAACCTCACCAGGAGCAGACTCTTGAGAAGTAAAAGTACCTTGAACTGCAGGCTTCACTGAAATAGTTTCAGAATCACTAGCAGTTACTGGGTTAGCGCATGATGCATTAGATGTCATTTCACAAGAAACAACATCTCCAGCTACTAGACCTGCAGCAGCAGAAGCAAAAACATTACTGTTAGCTCCAGCATTAGTTCCATTAATTGCCCATTGGTAGGAAGGTGTTGTACCTCCATTTGTAGCAGTAACAGTAAATGTTACAGCATCTCCAGAACAAATTGGGTTAGCACTAGGCACTACCATAACTGTAGGAGTAACAACTGGATTTTCATTCATCGTGATAGTGGCAGAAGTTGCATTTGATGGACTTGCACAAGCCAAACTTGAAGTCATTTCACAATAAACTTCATCTAAATTAGCTAAAGAAGCAGAAAAAGAATTTGTTACAGAAGACATGTTTTGTGTACCATTAACAAACCATGCATAAGTTGCAGCTGAACCTCCGTTTGTAGGTGTAGCAGAAAATGTTACAGAAGAACCAACACAGAAAGGGTTAGCACTTGCAGCTATACTTACAGCAGGTGTAAGTGTAAGCG
>JALYPI010000251.1 GCA_030856445.1 Bacteroidota bacterium | reverse complement strand
GGCAAAACTCAGGAAAATGGTAGGGTTAGGCAAGATGCAGTTGGTCGGGGGGATACGGTATATTTACCTTATTAAGGATAGAGTACCTTTAAAAATTTTCGATTCAAATTCATTGCTTGCATTTATAATGTAAAAATAAGTCCCATTAGAACAATCTTTTTCTTTAAAGATGCCTTCCCAATTATTAGTAATGTCATTAGATTCAAATACTAATTGTCCCCATCTATTAAAAATATTAATGTTGTAATCATTTACATTTTCAATTGTAACCATAAAAAAATCATTAACTCCATCTTGGTTAGGAGTAAATACATTAGGTACGGTTATACTAATTTCACAATTTATAATAATAACATTAATAGAATCAACATAATAACAACCTTGGCTGTGTATTTTAACATGATAAGTTCCTTCATTGTGAACCTTAAAAATCGGTAAATAAAAATTATTCCACCAAGTGGCTATATTTTGTGAGGAATTAACACTAAGGCTAATTGTATCACCTTCACATAGATTAATTTCATTATTTAACTGGTAAATAGGTTTTGGAATTAATGAAACATTAACCGTATCGTAGTAAGTATAACATTTATTGATTGTTTTCAGCCAATATTGTCCAGAAGTAGTTACTATAATAACAGAGTCTGTACTTCCTGTTGACCATAAATAAGTATCAACTAAAAGATCATTTGCTTTCAATTCTATATGTTGAGTTTCACACAGGAAAGTATCTTTTCCTAATAAATTGCCTGCATAATATGGTACTACACTTATATTTATTGTATCAATACCACATCCATTTGAATCTTTTACCTGAACCCAATATGTATTTATGTAGCCCCAACTTGGATTAACCTGTTGTTGTTGATTTGTATTTGTAGTATTCCATAAATAAGTTGCATTACTTATTCCTGGGTCGAGAACAACGATGCTTCCAAAACATATACTGGTATCATTTCCTAAATAAACAGGAATGATATTGTATGTAACATTAATAGTATCAGTAAACGCTCCACAACCGTTGGTAACATGTACCCAGTAAGTACCGGGCTGGGAGACTTCATATTTATAATCTGTAGAATTATCTTGCCATAAATAGGTCGAATTTGAAATGGCGGCTTCTAAAAGCAATGATTGTCCCACACATAGATTTGTGTCATTTCCAAAATTTATTGAATTATTACTAAGAACTTCCACATAATAATAAGATGTATCTCCATTACTATAATCAATGTAGGTAGTGTTTGAAGAAGGACTGACAATTATAGATGAATCGTTTGAAAAAATTGTTTGAGGAGAAAATGTAGTTGCCCACGAGAACAAAGTATTTCCTAATGAGTTTAGCTCTATGGTGTCTCCCTGGCAAATAGTATGAATAGGAAAAATAGAGACATCGTCTATCAAAAAATAAGGAAAATCATGTGGTGGAGAAAACAAATTATTATCAACATTAACCATGGGTGATTGGAATCTATCTAAAAAATTTCCAATAGTAATATGCTGATAGGAGGAATCAGCTATAAAACGTCTCTTAAACTCAACCCAATTTGTTTTGTCTAATAAATAATTTCCTGGTGTGTTTTTTAATTGGGGAGATTCGTTAAGATAACCTTGAGTATTAAAATTGTATCTATGAGAGTTAGTAGACAATAAGACTCCATAAGAACTTGTAGTGTGCCCTGTTTTATTAGCTAAATTTAGATAAAAAGTTAATTCATATAATTGTCCAACAATTAATGGGAATTTTAATTGAGTCATTACATATTCATTCCAATCGGACTGAATTGTAGAAAAACTATCTATTTTATTCGTAATAAAACCAGCATACGCTTTCCCAGATCTTGCGACTTGATATCCTGCTTGATTACTAGGTACGGATGCTAATGACCAAGGTACACTACTGCAATATATAAAATAATCAGAAGTTGAACCATCCCAAGAGTTCCAATCTTTACAATAAGCCATACCTGTAAAGCTAGTTGGGCATCCCCCAATAGTATCCTCAAAACTGGGATTAGGAACCAAGTTTTGAGTGAAGCCCGAATTGTTATTAAACAAAACAAGAATAAACAATATGTTTATAATCTTCATCATGATAGCAAAAGTATCAATTTCAAATTATAAACAATATACTAAAAAGAGATAACTGGAGCTGCTTTTTAATATTGATTTAAAAATGCTGTAATAAATCATTTGGACTTTTATTTATTCTATAGCCAAATAGTTTCAAACTAGAAAATAATTTAGTTTAACCCTAACTCCGTAAACAAATAATGAAAAAAATATTAGAATGCATATAGACAGATATTAGATAGATTTTTATATTCATAGAGAGATGTTAGATAGATGTTTCATATAATAGACAGTATCAAAGATTGCTTTTAATTTAAGTAAATAGAATAAAATATTTTAATTAAGGAAAGTGGTTGCTTTTTAGGCAGAATTATTTCATGAGACTTATGTTTTTTGAAAGCCCAGAAATACAATCAAGAAAATTTGAATAAGTAGAGGAAAATATTTTCACTAAGAATAGAACATTCTTAGTGAAAGGAAAAATTGCGTGTATCCTGTTGGTTTTTATGTAAATGCCGAAAGCCGAAGGTAATCTTTTCCTCGACTTAGGAAATTAAGAGAATCTCCTTCCCATATTGATGAAACAGCCATGAATTTATCCGTGAACGTTTTTAATTCCATTTTTTTAGTAACATAAGGTGAATGGGATTCAAATAACTCAGTAATAAACCTGAATAAGATATAGTTAAATGCGGTAATGTATAAGTATACAGTATTATGCTCGAATTTCCTCATTGGTAATAACTTCCATCCGAACTCATTTAAGGAACTGAATAAATTTTCAGAATCACCTCTTTTAGCATAATAATCAACGATTTCCTCATTGGTTTTTTCGAAATCATTTGAAATCAAACCCCAAAATTCAGGTTCTTTGGTAGGTTCTTTTGTTTTTCTTACTATCAGCCTGGTTTCATTATCACCAAAATATATAGTAGTGTCACCGAATTCAGTTGAAATTTTACTATTGTTTACTTTTGTCCAATTTCTAATGAACTTTTTTTCATTTCTCACTTTTGGACTTTTCGCTCGGGTCACATATTTCAATCCTCTGTTTTCAGCCATCTGGACAAATCCCATGCTAAAACCTGCTGCATCAACTCGTATTGTTTCTATTTGGATTCCTTTTTTTTCTAATAGATTTAGTGCTTTTTCAATCGTTTCACTCAAATTAAATGCAGCATTTGAATCACCGTTTCGATTTTCAATATAAATTGGGATATTATTTATCATTGCAACAGCTGGACTATAGGCCTTCTTTCCATTTCCTTTATAGAAACGCCGGCTGTGCTTAATTTTATTTATAATTTCTGTTGTGTCATAGTCTAAAGTATATTTTTGCTCTTTGTTGAGTACGCCAACCAGTAAAGCACCATCAATTAACATTTCATTAAACTTTTCACTTGAATTCACTTCATGACTCTTATAGCACTTTTGGGTTTCTGCTTTTTTGGCTAATTTATCAGAAATAGTTTTCTTTTTATAGTATTGGTTAGGTTCTGATAGTTCTTTACACGCATATAAGAAGGTGTCCGGAGACATGCCTTTTTGAAAACGCGGATGGCATAATAATGCATCTAGAGAATCGTAAATATTTTCAATCCTTTTTGCCCCTCTACATTGAGAAATAAATAGTGTAATCAAA
Source organism: Bacteroidota bacterium (assembly GCA_030856445.1). Lineage (GTDB taxonomy): Bacteria > Bacteroidota > Bacteroidia > JACCXN01 > JACCXN01 > JACCXN01. Next base: position 779 of record JALYPI010000251.1, on the reverse strand, counting down.
ACTTCGCTGTAATCATATTCTGCCCTCGGAGACCGTTTTCCTAATTTAGAATTAATGAATTCTATTAAGCCATATTTTTTTAAAACATCAATAATTATATCGCCACCTCCAAAAGAGTTGCCTTTATTTTTATCACTTGATATGTATTTTTGTGACATAGATTTATATCTTTTTTGATTCTTAGAATATTTAAAAAATGGCATTAGTATCCTCAAAACAAAAAATCACCTTAATTGCCTCTGGAGGTACTAAAAATCATGAAGTTTCAGCTTCAAGATTTTTAGTTTTTGATTACTTTGTATTATTCTTCAGGAAGAATCCACTTGAAATTTCTTCTTTTATGTTCAGGCTTTCCTTCAAAATCCTCGTCTGTTAACTCATAACCTTTTTTTATTGTAGTGTTTTGCCCATCGATATTTAACCATTCAGCTCTAAAGTAAAATTGAGTTTTATTATCGTTGTTAAATTTAAGAGCTACGTAAATTCCGCGATTAATAAAACTTTGACAGGCCTGTGATATCTTTTCTTTAATTATATCTTCTTGTTCTGTTCCTTCAATTTGCCCTATTAATTTCACCCTATTACTGCTTCTCCAAGGTCTAGGGGATTTAGAGTCAAAATATTTCAATTTATCTACCAAGCGCTTTTCATATCAGGGCAAACTCATACTTTTATTTTCAACAGCTTTCTCAGATAATCTTCATTCCAAGCGGCTTTAAGCCTTTTTCCAGCAATACCTTGTTTAGTAGACTTATCGCTTTTAAATAAGTTGAGGGCTA
>JALYPI010000160.1 GCA_030856445.1 Bacteroidota bacterium | reverse complement strand
ACTAAAGCACCATAAAGTGGTTTGAAAGCTGCTCCTGCAAGCCGCTTTCGGTGGGTCTGCCACCATCTCATTAAAAGCATGTTAAAGAACATACAACTGTCCTCGTACTTCGAGGCGCACTAAGCTTACAATTAGATTTATAATATCAAAAATTGTAAACTTAGAATAGTTCATTAAATTTTCATCCCTATAATACAAACATCATCAATTTGTTCCAAATTACCTTTCCATTGTTCAAAAACAGAATTTAATTCTTCTTTTTGTTCAGCCATTGATTTAGAATTAAACTCAAAAAGAATTTTTTTAAGTTGAGCATACTTCATTTTTTTTCCTTTAGGTCCTCCAAACTGGTCTGCAAAACCATCTGTTAAAAGATAGATAAAGCTGTTAGATTTTAATTGTATTCTATGATTAGTAAAGGGGGTTGGATTAGGATGAAAGCCTATTGGTTGTTTATTTGGTTTTATTTCTATTAACTGTAAATTCCCATATTCAAGACCATTAGCAGTTTTAATAATACTTTTTTCTTCTGATTGTTGACTTCCGACTTTTTCATTTATAATATAAAGGGGATTGTTAGCTCCAGCCCATTGAAGTTCTTTAGTTAAAAGGTCCAGTCGTATTATTGAAATATCCATTCCATCTTTGCTTTCTCCTACTTTTCCATGCTGATTTAACTCCTTAACAATTTTTTCTCTTAATTTATTAAGTATTTCAGAAGGTTCAAGTAATTGTTCTCCATTTGTTATTTCATTCAAATAAGCAATCCCAAGCATGCTCATCATAGCTCCTGGCACACCATGTCCGGTACAATCGGAAACGGCAAGGTATAAATACCCGTTTTTTTCTAAAGACCAGTAAAAATCACCAGATAAAATATCTTTTGGTTTATATAAAATAAAATGTGCAGGCAAATTCTCTGATATGTGCTCTTCATCCTTTAGCAAAGCTTCCTGTATCCTTTTAGCATAATTTATACTATCTGTAATGTCTTTGTTTTTTTCTTCAATATTAGAATAAGCTTTCTTAAGTTTCTTGTTGGTATAATGTTTTTGTCTGTTTTCTTTATACACAATAATACCTAAAAGCAGCACAACAATAAAACTTCCAGTAAATGCATAAATTATTACACGTTTTTTGTTCAATTCCAAGTCCTGAAGTTCTTTTTCTTTAGTTAATACAAGTATTTCCTGTTCCCTTTTATCGCTTTCATATTTTTGTTGTAATTCTATAATTTTCTTACTCGAACTCTCACTTATAAGGCTGTCCTTTGTTTGAGAAGATAATAAATGATAATGGTAAGCTTTTTCAAAGTCCCTGGTCCTTGAATAAATCTCTGATAGAGCCATATAATTATAATGAACAGAAGACAAATCCTTTATTTCCCTTGCGATACTAATGCTGCTATTGCAATAATCTACTGCTGTTGAATATTCCTTAAGGTCGCTGTAAATTATTCCCAGGTTATTTAAAATTAAAGCTTTGTTGTACTTGTCTTGATATTCATCATATAGTTTTAAAGACATTTTATAATATTTTATAGCTGACTTTAAGTCTGATTTATGCCAATATGCTGATCCTATATTACACAACGAACCCGCAACAGCATGATAATCTTCCAACAAATGTTCAGTTTCCAGACTTAGTTTATACATTTCAATAGCCTTGTCAAAGTTTTTTTCCTTAGTAAAAATAACCCCGATATTACTATACAGTGAAGCCATTCCCTTCTTATTATCTAACTCTCTTTGAATTTCAAGAGCTTTTTCATAATATTCCATGGCCTTTTTAAAATCGTTTTGATTTTTATAAATAATGCCAAGATTATTGAAATTACTAGCAATAAAATAATTATCATTAATTAATTCAGCAATTTCAAGACTTTTTAAATGAAAACTTAAGGATTGATCAATTTTACCAAGCTTTCTATGGATTACACCCATTAAAAACAAACTTTTAATTTGTTCGGGTTTTAAATTATTTTTTTGAGATAAACTTAAAGCCTCACTGGTAAATTTTAGTGCAATTTCCGGATGATTTTCATATAATTGCTGAGCAAAGTTATTTAATTCAATAACTTTAGCAGAGTCGGGGAAATATTTTATTTTTTGATATAAAGAGTCTGTATTAAGCGCACTCCCACGATTGATGAAAACGAACAAAAATATTGCTAATAAAAACTTAATTTTCATTTAGATTATAATTGTAATTATTAAAAAAAACAGAAAATATATTTAACCTGTTTTTAAAGTTTATCACCAACGAATTATTACATTGGTTTAAACCATAACATTCTTCAAATGTAGTATTTATAATTCCTTTATAAATTAATTAGCTAAAAATATATCAAAAAAATTTCATGTTAAAATGCAGCTTTAATCTTGTAAAAAAATGAAAAATAAAGAAAGAAAAATTTATTACATTTATGCTATGCCAAAGATAACTGACCAAAACATTGAATATAATGGCTTTTTAAAAGTGGAAAAAGCGAAAATAGAATTCACTGACAAACAAGATAAAGTACAAAGTTTTTCTCGTGAACGGGTAAATCGAGAAGATGCTGCAGGGGTATTTATTTACAATAAAGAAAGTGGTAATGTAATACTAACAAAACAGTTCCGATATGCTGTAGCAGATAAAACCAAAGGACTGGTATTGGAAATTATGGCTGGAAAAGTTTCATCTGGTGAGGATCCATTGGAAACTGCCTTACGCGAAACAATTGAAGAGTGTGGATATAAAGTAAAAAAGGAGAATATAAATCTTATTGCTTCTGTTTTTACTTCCCCAGGATATACTTCTGAAAAAATATATTTATATTATGCTGAAGTATCCAATGATGACAGAGTTAATGAAGGTGGCGGACTAGAGGATGAGCATGAATTTATTGATGTTATTGAAATGCCTTTAAAAACATTATTAAACCTTGTTGATAATGGAGATATTCAAGACTCTAAAACTTTGCTTACAGCTTTATGGGTAAAGGTTAATAAATTATAGCCTTTAATTAAAAATTTCAATAGTTCATTTCAAAAAAAAATCCCGGTTCAGCCGGGATTTTAAAAGAAAATAAAATAAATTATTTTATTTTTCCTGCCAAATCAGTTCCAGCTTTAAACTTAACTACTTTTTTAGCAGCTATTTTAATTGCTTTACCTGTTTGAGGGTTTCTTCCATTTCTAGCAGATCTCTTAGCTATAGAAAATGATCCGAAACCAACTAAAGCAACTCTATCACCTTTTTTCAAAGATTTTGAAGTTGCTGTTACAAATGCATCTAATGCTTTTTTTGCATCAGCTTTTGTTAATTTAGCTTCAGAAGCCATAGCGTCAATTAATTCAGCTTTGTTCATTGTTAATTAATTTTAGGTTAAACATTAAGTGTGAACTATAAAAGTCCAACAAATATAGACGAAAAAAGTTCACTGTCAATAAATATTCAAAAAATTTTAAATAAAATTATTGGTATAGGCGTTTAGATCACAATCAAAACTCTTT
>JALYPI010000210.1 GCA_030856445.1 Bacteroidota bacterium | reverse complement strand
AGAATATCCCAACTAATTTTTCCATTATTTACATCCCCTGAAAAATTAAACCCTCCACATCCAACTATTCTACTATCAAATTCGATTACAAAATAATGTTCAATTTCATTCTCTAAATAATAAATTAAGTCTTTTTCTTCAATTAAAGAAAAAGACTTTGGTGTATTCATCCTTAACAGACTAACAACTTTATCTTTATCCCCTTGAGTATATGTTCTAATTAAAGCTTTTCCTATCATTTCTTATCTAGCTCTATTCCTTTAAGCATATGCGACAATATAGGTTCACATTTTTCCCGGCAGGCAGGATAAAAATGACCATGTTTCCAAAATTCAGATTTTGGAGATAATCCCCACCAGAACTCTGCAATAGCAATAGGTATCATTTGGTTTTGAAAAGCATATTGCAAAAGTTTTGGAGCAGCACAATCTCCAGCACCACTTGGAGGCTTAGTGTTTAAGGTTGTTTTAAAAATTTCCCGTAAATTTTTTTCTTCTCCATCCTGATTCAAAAAATGATAATGATCAAAGAGTTTGTCTTGCAGAGCAATTGAGTTATTTTTTCGCAATTGTTGAAGAAAACTTATTTTTTCTTTATTATCAGCATTGTTTGATTCTTCAAGCATACTAATTTCCTGATTAATCCGGCTTAATTCATTCATTCCAACATTCAAAAAACTATCCTTAGTTAGTGAATCAAAAATTGGAGGTACAAATCTGGAATGGTTATAACTTCCTGCTAATTTACCTGAAAATGCTGCTAAATATCCAATTTCATCTTGTTTTGTTTTAACTACCAAAACACCGAACATTTTCCCAATAATTGCCCCTGTACTACCTTTAATCAAACCAAAGTTGTGTTTCCATTCTTTTTGGTTGATGATATAGTTTTGTAATTCCTTAGACGCTAACAAACACAAAGGGTGGGGTTCATATTCAAAAGGATAAGTAAACCTTGCTGGCAACTCCTGAGCTTTTATTGGCCGTTCAAAAGGAATAAAAAATTTATTTTCTAAAAATGATGTTGCCACTGAGTTAATTTAATATTTCATGCTCTAAGTAAAAATAAAGGAATTTACTCATTTTTTGGTATGTAATAATCATTTAATGCAATTTTTATATTTTTAATCAACCTGCTTAAAATTCAATCCATGTTAATTATCCTCTAGCTTTATTTCAAAAATATTTGGCCAGAGTTTACCTGTTATAAAAACGCTGTTTGAAACTGAGTCATAAGCAATGCCATTCATTTCTAAAGAATTTTGATAAGAATCGTTTGCTTCTTCTACTAATGCAGACAAATCAAGTATTCCAACTACCTGAGCGCTTTCGGGATCTATTTTCACAATTGTTCTTGTTGTCCATACATTGGCATAAATATATCCATTTATAAATTCCAACTCGTTCAAATTATCTTTTTCATAATTATTTTCTTTTACACTAATTTCTTTTATCACATCAAATGTTTCAGGGTCAAGGTAGGTAAGTTTGTTTGTTCCATCACTCATTATTAAACTCTTCCCATCCGTTGTTAAGCCCCAGCCTTCTTTTGTAGGGAGAATAAATTCTTCAATTTTTTCATATGTTTTTAAATCATAAACAAGTCCAGTTTTAGTTTTATAAGTAAGCCAGAAGATTTTTTCGTTTAAAACTGCTATGCCTTCTCCAAACAACTTTCTATCTAGTTCTACTTTAACATCTATTTTACCTGTATTTAGATCAACTAAGCCAAGCAACGACTTAGTTTGGGGCAGATCCTTAGGTGATCCGGTGCTTTCATAAAGTTCACCTTTATAAAATAAAAAACCTTCGGTAAAAGATGTAGTATCATGATAATGAGATTTAATATAAACCCAATTAACAAAAGGTACAGCTGCTTTTTGATTTTTTCTCTCACTATCAAGAGGATTTACGCTATTGTTACAAGAAAAGCAAAGAAAAGCAGTAAAAATAATCAGAAGGAATTTCATTATAAATGTTTATTTTATTCTATTTTCAAACTTGCTTTTTAAAATCAACATCTTACAAATTTAATCCAAGTAAAAGATGTATTTAAAAACAGCGAAGTTAACAGAAAATTCTCCTGGCTTAAATTATAAAACCTTGTTTTTAGCAATTAGCTTTTTATTAAGTTTCATCACATTTCCTTTTTTGTTGGGAATGTTTTTGTTCTGTTAAACCTTCACTCCCATCAAACACATATCATCTACCTGCTCTAATTGTCCTTTCCAGGCTTCAAAAGAGTTAAAGAGAATTTCCTTTTGCTCGCTCAGCGTTTTTCTATAAACCGATCTTATCAAGTTTTCCAATTGTTTAGACATAAATTTTTTGCCTTTTAGTCCACCAAACTGATCGGAATAGCCATCAGAAAAAATATAAATAATATCGCCTTTATCTAATTGTATATCATGAGTGGTAAATGGCTTTGGCTTGTCATATTTACCAATTGGCATTTTGTCGGGCTTATATATATTTAACTGGTCATTATTAATTATCCAGAGTGGGTTATTGGCTCCACTCCACTGCAATTTAAGGGTTTTTGTGTTTAAAGCACAAAGGGAAATATCCATTCCGTCCTTTACTTCTTCTCCGCTTTTAGCAAAGCGTTCAATAACAAGCTCTCTAGTTCTGTCCAGCAATTTTCCGGTTTGAGTAATTTTTTCTTCCAGAACAGCTTTTGAAAGAGCAGTACTGCAAACTACACTAACCATTGCTCCTGGAACACCATGACCTGTACAATCAGCAACGGCAAAATACACAACATCACCATAAGGCTCCAACCAGTAAAAATCTCCAGCAACAACATCTTTAGGCCGGAAAAGAAGAAACTGGTCACTCAGGTTTTCTTGTATGCTACTAATTGAGGGCAAAATGGCCTCTTGTATTCGTTTTGCATATTGTATGCTGTCGGTTATCTCCTTGTGCTTTTCTTCCACTATTTTTTTTTGGTTTTCTATTATAACTTTCTGTTGGCGAGTAACCCTTAATCGGTTAAATATAAAAATGGAAAATAAAACTACCATTACTAAGCCTCCTCCTGCTGAGTAACTGATTATTCTTTGTTTTTTCTCCTGTTCTGCAGACACAGCCAATTGTTTTTCATGCTCTTTATCACTTATGGCTATTTGCTTTTCAAATTCATATTTTGACTGTTGTTTAATGCTTGCTTTTTCTGTTTCTTCGTTTTTAATGCTATCACGCATGAGAATATGCAACTCATACATTTCCAATGCTTCTTTTGTATTGCCTTGCATTTTTGCCACTTTGCTTATTAAACCAGAATTGGCAGAAATATGGTCAGGTGAACCTATTTCTCTAGAAAGTGCCAGTCCTCTTAGGGCTTTTTCTTTTGCAGAGGACAAATTTCCAGACTTTAACTCCAGGTAGCCAATATTTTTTAATGAACCTGCTATTCCCCCCTTATCATTCATTTCTTCTCTAATTTTTAAACTTTTTTGGTGGTACTCTAAAGCTGCCGGGATATCACCCATATCTTCAAAAATATTTCCAATGTTATTCAAAGAGGTTGCTATTCCTTTTTTATCTTTGATTTCTTCCCGAATTGTTAAACTTTTATTATAGTATTCTAAGGCCTTAAAAGTATTGCCCTGTTTGCCATAGATAAAACCAATGTTATTTAAAGATCTTGCAATTCCCTCTCTATCATCAATTTCTTCTCTTATTTTTAGGCTCCTGTTGTAGTATTCCAGGGCTGTATGAGTATCATTTTGATTATCATAGATATTCCCAATGTTATTTAAAGAAGTGGCTACTCCTTTTTTATCTTTTATTTCTTCTCTTATTTTTAAACTTTTGTGATAGTATTCCAAAGCTTTGGCAATGTCACCTTGGTTAGAATAAATATAGCCTATACTGTTTAAGGAGATTGCAATTCCTTCTTTGTCATTTATCTCTTTTAAAACCTTCAGGCTTTTGTGATAGTAATCTAAAGCTGTATGAATATCACCTTGGTGGCCATACAAATATCCTAAAAAAGCATAACTATCTCCCTTCCCTTTGGTGAAATTTATTTCTTCACTCTTTTTTTCTGCTCTTTTGCAAATTATTATTGCTGTATCAGGGTGATGCAGGTAATAAAAACTTGCAACTTCTAAATAACTCAGTGCAACTGTTGTATCATGGCTTGATTTGGAGTTTATTTTAAAATTCAGACTGTCTAAATGTTTTTGCTTTTCTTGACTGAACTGGGCATGGGATTGGTGTGAAAGAATGGATAAGAAAAATAAAAGCAGTAGGAATTTTATTTTTTTCATATTAATATTTGTTAGCTGAATGCATGCCTCAAAATATGAAGTATTGCCTTTTAATTACTTATTTAAAGCAAACATATGTTTTTTTCATAAACATTCAACAAAACGCTCCTACTTAGAGTATAAAGTAGCTTTAAAATAATTATAATAAATCCGGATTCATTATAATAGAAATTTATATGTGATTAATATTCTTAGATAAGTATAATTTAATACAAATCAATTACTGCTTGTTCTCCATTTAACATGTAACCTCTATACATTCTATCTGAATTATGAATAAATTTCACATTTCCTAAATTATCCATAGCAACAAATCCTGCATGCCCACCAAAAGGAATTAATTTCTCTTTCATGGTATTCTCACAGGCATTGTTGAGATCAATTTTTTGATATAAAAGCATAGAGGAAATTTCATGAGCAACAACTGCACGAATAATCGACTCCCCTTTTCCTGTGCAGGAAACAGCACAGGTTTTATTATTTGCATAAGTACCTGCTCCAATTAAAGCACTGTCTCCAATTCTAAATTCATTTTTATCTATAAGTCCTCCAGATGATGTCCCTGCTGCAAGGTTTCCGTCCATGTCAAGGGCAACTGCGCCTACTGTTCCATGTTCGTCCTGATTTTTCTTTTGCTTTTCTTCCTGCCATTGATCATACCTCTCCTGGGTAAAAAAATAGTGAGGAGGCATCATATCTAATCCCATTTTTTTTGCATAATCTTGTGCACCCTCATCTCCTAAGAATAAATTTTCAGAATCTTCCATTAATGCTCTTGCTAATGCAATTGGGTTCTTTACATACATTACCCTGCAAATGGCACCCGCTTTAAGATTTTTTCCACACATAATAGATGCGTCCATACGATTATTCCCATTTTCAGTAAATACAGCACCTTTCCCAGCATTAAACAAAGGATTGTTTTCTAAAATTTTTATTGAATTTTCAATTGCATCCAAGGCAGATCCCCCTTTTTTCAAAATTTCATTGCCAATATCAAGGGACAATTTCAAACCCATTTTATAGTCTTTTTCCCTTTCAGGGCTCATGCCATAGTATGGCAATCTTCCAGCTCCCCCATGTATTGCAATACCCCATTTTTTCATAAAACCTATTTATTTGCAAAAACAATAACTAGAAGAAAAATAATACCTTTTTCAGCTAAGCTCTCTTCTCTACTACACTCCTGCTTGTATTTTATATCAACTTTTTAGCTGTTGCTTATTAAACTGAATTTTTCTTTTCATTTTAAACATTTACTAAATTTAAAGTTTAAAATTGATATATAAAAGTTGATGAAAAGGAGAAAATTTTAGGGGAGAAATATTGAGCTACACTATGGAGCAGTGCTATTTAGCTAAATATTTGATCTGGCTGTTAAATATAATAGTTATGCTATTAGACTTTTTTTAATATATCCACTTCGTTTAAAATGTGTGAATAATGTAAGTTATTTAAATAGTTATGTAATTCAAAATCCATTGCAGGCCCTCATCTTTGCAAAGTAATAAATCAGTTACAATTAGTAAAAATAAAATGAGAGTTCTAAATTATATAATTATAGGAATTGTGCTGTTATCACCAATTTTTTATACCGGCACTTTAAAGGCACAAGTTAATGTAAACGTAAATATTGGAACTGCTCCTCAATGGGGTCCTGCAGGGTATACAGAGGTTCGATATTATTATCTTCCTGATGTAGAAGCATATTATGATGTTCATACCTCTATGTTTATATATTATGGAGTAGGCGGTTGGATATATAGGACTTATTTACCTACCAGGTACCGAAGTTATGATTTGTATAGTGGTTACAAAGTAGTAATGGTTGATTATCATGGAAACAAACCACATCATAATCATAAAGTTTACAAAAACAAATACAAAAAAGGTTATCAAGGTGGAGCTCAAAAAACCATTGGTCAAAATCCTGGAAATAAAAATTCTAATTCAAACAAACAGGCTAAGAGCCCAAATAAACAAGTAAAACATAATAATAATAATAATAATAATAATAATAATAATTCTGGGGCTGGCAATGTTAAGGGTGGCTCAAAATCAAATGGCAATAATAAGCCCAGTAATCAAGGTGGAAGTGGTGGAAATGGTGGAGGTGGTGGAAAAGGCGGCAAAAAAAAGTAGGACAAAAAAACTGAAATAGTTGAATTTTATACATTCAAATAAATTAATTAAATAAGGAAACCTCTCAAACTTTTATGAGTATAAAATGAGTATAATAAATAGAAAAATGAAAACTACAAAAATCTTATTAGTAATAATTTTTGCCGGGCTATTTGCCATTTCAATGAATAGTTGTAAAAAATGCAAAAGAGAAGATCCAAGGGCAAGAGTAATAAACGATGGAACTAAGGTTGCAAGTGTTCAAATCAAAACCTCGGGAGGAAACACTGAAAACATTAACAATGTTAACCCTGGAACTAGTTCGGATTTCAGAAGTTATGCTCCCGGTATAGTTACTTATACTGTTTCTATAGAGCAAAGTACTTTTGTTTATGAGCTTGCTATGAATGAATGTTTTGAGTATGATATTATAATTGATGAAAACAATACGATTATCTCAAAGCCAACTGACAGAAATGATAAATAGTTAAAACAATACAGTCCAGATTCAAATCTCCACATTTAGAGGGATTGAATGTAAAAGGAAATAATAAAGAATAGAATAATCATAAAAATAAATCAGATGAAATTTTTAAAAAGAATAGCTGTAGTAGTTTTATTAGCAGGTCTAATTTTCAATTTGTCCTCTTGTATTATACTTTATCCAAAGGACAATGGAAAACATAAAGGATGGTTTAAGAATTCTAAAAATCCGCATCATCCTCATAGCACAAACCCAGGAAAATCAAAAGGGAATAAAAAAAATAAAGGACGCTAATTAACATCTTTAATTATGAAGACTATATTATTTAAAATAGAAAAATAATTTAATTCATGCTAATAAAGAACTATTTTATCAAAGATCAGAGAAAGTAAAAAAGTTTAGAAGAATTATTGATTTCTAATTTTGAACTCAAGAAATCCAACGAAAGATTAGAGATCGATTAAAGGGAATTGAAAAAAATAGCCTTGTTGACTTCACATAAAACAAGACAACCTATTTTATTTATTATTGGATTGTCCTTAATACTGGATCAAAAAAACAAAAAGGGAGCAAAACAAAACAGTTGACTTCTTAAAACAATCTGTCCTATCTCTTGTTACTCTACCAAGAGATAGATGACTTTCATTAACAGGTTGGGAAAATAAATTATAAAAATTATAAATTAATAAAGAACAGTATTAATGCTATTAATATTAAATAAAATGCTAGAATTTGATTTGAATACAATTGCAAGTTTAAAAAACCAGGCAATAGAATTATCTTTTTTGGTAATTCCTAAAGCATTGCTTGGATTAGTAACTTATTTGGCTGGGTATTTCATTATTAAAATACTTATAAAGTCCTTAACTAAACTATTTGAAAAAATGGAAATTGAGACCTCACTTTCAGTTTTTCTCACCAGTTTTACAAAAGTATTGCTTTATATTTTGCTTTTTTTGGCAATTGCACAAACTCTAGGTATTGAGGCTACTTCTTTTCTTGCAATATTAGGTGCTGCCGGTTTGGCTGTTGGTCTTGCTTTACAAGGCTCTCTTGCCAATTTTGCTGGTGGGGTACTGATTCTTATTTTTAAGCCATTTAAAGTTGGCGATACAATAGAGGCACAAAGCACTTTTGGTGTTGTAGACAAAATAGAGATACTTTATACCAAAATTAAAAACTTAGATAATAAATTAGTAATTATTCCAAATGGCTCATTAGCCAACTCAAATATTACCAATTACACTGTTAATCCTACCAGAAGGATTGAAATGAAAGTTGGAGTGGCTTATGGAACGGATTTAAAAAAAACCAGGATGGTGATTTTAGAGGCTCTTAAAAAAGATGCTCGAATTCATGCAGAGCCTGATTCTACTGTGTTTTTCTCTTCTTTTGGAGACAGTTCTTTAGATTTAATAGTAAGATGCTGGGCAAATTCAGAAGATTATTTGGCTATATATTTTGACAGTATGGAAGCTATAAAAGAAGCTTTTGAAGCACATGAAATCCAGGTACCGTTCCCTCAAAGAGATGTTCATATGTTCAATCATCAAATAATAAAAAACAACGAAATTATAAAAGAAGGAATTGCCATAAATTTACCAGAAAAAGTATAATAAAAATACTAAAAGTACCACTGCAACTTTTTTGCTAAAAGCGAAGGCAAATCCTGTCTATTACCAATGATGAAAAAGGCAGGATTTGAAAAAATAAATATCATTATAAAAACAAAAGGTTTTATAATGATATTTATTTTTTTGTATGTATTAGGAAAAATCAAGTATAAAACTTAAAACTTATGAGAGTTGGGAATGTTCATCCCTGTGATATGAACTTTGTTCACATTTCTTTCTTTTTTAGCACTCTGCTTTTCATAGGCACTCTTTTCAGTTACACTCTATTTTTTAATATTCTACTATCCACTTTTTATTGAGGTCTATTGTCTTTCATGGGTCACATCCATTTTCTGGGGAGTAACCCTATTAAGCAAAGAGCTTTTCTAATCTAAAAAGGAAAAATTTAACATCTGTTACACCTCTTAAATTAGCTCTAAATCCTTTTATTTTT
>JALYPI010000148.1 GCA_030856445.1 Bacteroidota bacterium | reverse complement strand
TAATTTTCATCCCGCCAAGAATTGTTTTCACCAAAATAGGTGAAAATAATTGAAATGGGAAAGTCTTTAAAACATTAGTTTTATTGACTTCCCATTTTTTTTAGAATTCAACTTGCGGATTTAAGGTAATATAAAACGCTTAAAAAATTAAATGAATATCAATTTCCGTGTGTTGAGCTTATGTTAACTATTGTTTTTATTTAAACTCTTCCCTATATTTCTTTTTGGAAAATGTTTTTAATAATTATAGTCATTTGATTTAATGGGAGATCGGTTAGATATAGCTTCCAATAGAAAATAGAGAGACAACCTTTTGGCTTTGTATACGTCATTTAGGTTATTAAGGATTAATTTTATTTTAGCCTAACATTTTATGAGACTTTTTCTTTTAACTTTTCCTCTTATTTTATTACAATTGTTAATATGCAACAAGGGGTACACTCAAAATTCAGGATTGCAAATTGATCCTAGAATCTCAATTTATTATTCCCAGGAAGAAATTGAAAATTTAGAGCAAAACATGCCCAATGAAATTAAAAAGCTAAACCACTATTTCCAAAACTCTTTTATTGTCCAACCCAGCACTATTCTAAATGCCGATAAATTAGATTTAATAAGAATTGATGCGAGACGATTTGAAAATCAAAGACATGCTACAGAAAGAGTAACTGTTGTTATTAGCAAAAATGATGACAAACTGATCTTAAAATCTAAGGAAGAACTTGAAAAAGAATATTTGTTAATCAAATAAAAGGTAATAATACAACTGCGACCATCTATCAACATAACATTTTTACTATGCAAAAATTTCTACCGTTTCTTAATAATCATGTAAAGCTTTATTTTTTAGCTTTTTTCCTTTTGTCTTTTGGTGTTCAAAAATCCCAGGCCCAGTATTGTATTCCTACTTATACTTACCAATGTATTGCTCCTGGTGTAAATGACTTCATTGACCATTTTTGGACAACGGGAGGCATAACAAATATAACTAATATGAACTCCAGTTGTAATATGCAGGCTAATAATTACATATATTATGCTGGATCAAACTTAACAGTTACCGCAGGAACCACTTTCCAAGCCAATATGCAATGTGGAGCAACTTACCAGCAGGGATATGTAATGTGGATAGACTGGAACATGGATGGAACTTTCCAGGCGAATGAAATTGTTTATGATTCAGGAAGTGCAGGCTTTCAAGTATTCACAGCAAACATTGCTGTTCCGGCAAATGCAGCATGCGGAACATACAGAATGCGACTACGTTGTAACTTTGCAACCTCTACAATGACTCCTTGCAACAATCAAACATATGGAGAAACGGAGGATTACAATATTACCATTACAAATATTCCTCCTCCACTTACAACTTCCTTCACCAGTGGAGATTGCGGTTTGAATAATGGGACAGCAACAGTAAATCCAGCTGGTCTTTTTTCTTATTCATGGAATACTACTCCAATCCAAACAACACAAACTGCTATTAATTTGGCTCCCGGAACCTATACTGTTACAGTAGTTCCAGGGCCTAATTGCCCTCCAGCCCAGGCCACCGTTACAGTTACTCCTCCAGTTGCTACACAATCGGTAACTGTTAACAATATAGCACTATGTAATGGACAAAGTGGTACCCTAACGGCCACTCCTTCAACACCAGGTGGAACCTATTTATGGAATACAGGTGCAACAACTCAAAGTCTTACTGTTTCTCCTGCCTCAACAACCACTTATTCCGTTGTTTATTCATTAAATGGTTGTCCAAGTGCTCCTGCTTCGGGAACAGTGACTGTTAATCCAATACCGACTGTAACTGTAAACAGTGCAACAATATGCAATGGGCAAAGTGCCACCCTTACAGCCACACCAACTCCAGCAGGAGGTACATTTCTATGGAGTACCGGAGCAACCACTCCAAGCATAACGGTTTCCCCTGCTTCCACAACCACTTATTCAGTAGTTTATACTTTAAATGGCTGTCCAAGTACGTCTGTTTCCGGAACTGTAACCGTTAACCCAGCACCAACTGCAACTGTAAACAATGAAACTATTTGCAACGGCCAGAGTGCCACGTTAACTGCGACTCCATCTTTAACAGGAGGAACTTATTTATGGAATACCGGAGCAACAACTCCAGGCATTACGGTTTCTCCTGCTTCCACAACCACTTATTCGGTGGTTTATACTCTAAACGGTTGTCCAAGCACTTCGGTTTCTGGAACAGTAACTGTTAATCCTGCGCCTTCTGTTACTGTGAATAATGAAACAATTTGTGATGGCCAGAGTGCTACATTAACAGCAACTCCATCAGCAACCGGGGGTACCTATTTGTGGGATACAGGAGCAACAACTCAAAGCATCACAGTTTCTCCTTCTTCAACATCATATTATTCTGTAATTTATACTTTAAATGGATGCCCAAGCACTTCGGTTTCCTCAACAGTAACTGTTAATCCAGGACCTTTAGTTACTGTGAATAATGAAACAATTTGTAATGGACAAAGTGCTACATTAACAGCAACTCCTACTTTAACAGGAGGAACTTATTTATGGAATAATGGTCAAACAACCCAAAGTATTACTGTTTCTCCAACATCAACAAGCAGTTATTCTGTAGTTTATACTTTAAATGGTTGCCCATCCTCCTCGATCTCTGGAGTGATAACAGTTAATCCAATACCAACTGTTGCAGTAAATAATGAAACCATATGCAATGGACAAAGCGCTACACTCACTGCAACTCCATCATTAGCAGGAGGTACTTATTTATGGGATACAGGTGCAACAACTCAAAGCATTACTGTTTCTCCTACTTCTACAAGCAATTATTCCGTTGTATATACTTTAAATGGTTGTGTGAGTAATTCCAGTTCAGGCACTGTGACTGTAAATCCTGTACCAACGGTTTCTGTAAATAATGTCACTATTTGTCAAGGGCAAAGCGCAACTCTTGCTGCTACCCCATCTGTAATCGGAGGAACTTATTTATGGAATAATGGGGCCACTACTCAAGGTATAACTGTTACACCTTCTACTACCACAACCTACACACTTGTTTATACCATAAACGGATGTTCTAGCACTTCTTCAACTGGAGGTACTGTAACTGTAAATCCTGGCCCTGCTTTATCAGTAAATAATGAAACAATATGTGATGGACAAAGTGCTACCCTTACAGCAACTTCTCCTTTAACTGGTGGAACTTATTTATGGAATAATGGACAAACAAGTCAGAACATAACCATTTCTCCATCTACAACTACCAGTTATTCTGTAGTTTACACTTTAAATGGGTGTTCAAGTAATACTGAATCAGGGACTGTAACGGTTAATCCTATTCCAACAATTACTGTGAATAATGAAACAATATGTGATGGACAAAGTGCTATCCTTATAGCTACCCCCCTGCCAGCTACAGGAGGAACCTACTTATGGAATAATGGCGCAACAACTCAAAGTATTACTGTTTCACCTGTAGCAACTACCAGTTATTCTGTAGTTTATACTTTAAACGGATGTTCAAGTAATTCTGAATCAGGAGTTGTAACCGTTAATCCTATTCCAACAGTTACCGTGAATAATGAAACAATATGTGATGGACAAAGTATTATTCTTACTTCAACTCCAATGCCTTATGCAGGAGGAACTTATCTATGGGATAATGGTGAAACAACACAAAGCATAACTGTTTCCCCTTCATCCACCAGCAATTATTCAGTAGTTTATACATTGAATGGATGTTCAAGTCCTTCAGCTTTAGGCACTGTAACAGTAAATCCAAATCCAACAGTTACAGTGAACAGTGAAACAATTTGTGATGGTCAAAGTGCCACTTTAACAGCAATAGCTTCTGCCCCAGGAGGAACTTATTTATGGGATAATGGACAAACAACTCAAAGCATAACAATCTCCCCAAATACTACTACTAATTATTCTGTGGTTTATACACTTAATAATTGTCCCAGCTCTTCTGTTTCAGGCACAGTTACAGTTAACCCTATACCTACAATTATAGTTAACAATGAAACAATATGTGATGGACAAAGTACTACGTTAACTGCAACGCCTTCACCTGCTACAGGAGGTTCTTACTTATGGGATAATGGCCAAACAACACAAAGTATAACTGTTTCCCCATCTTCAACTAGCAATTATTCAGTAGTTTATACTTTAAATGGATGTTCAAGTTCTTCGGTCTCTGGAAACGTTACGGTTAATCCTATACCAACGGTAACTGTTAACAGTGAAACAATTTGTGATGGACAAAGCACTACACTCACTGCTACTCCAAATACAGTTGGTGGTTCTGGTCCTGCTTATTTATGGGATAATGGCGCAACAACTCAAAGTATTACTGTTTCTCCATCTTCAACAACAAATTATTCTGTAGTTTATATTTTAAATGGATGCCCTAGCCTTTCTGTTACCGGTACAGTTACTGTAAACCCTATACCTACTGGTACTATAAACAGTGAGACAATTTGCATCGGACAAAGTACTACTCTTACCGCTACTACTTCACCTGCCACAAATGGAAACTATTTATGGGATAATGGCGCTACAACACAAAGCATTGTAGTTTCCCCTACTACAACTACTAGTTATTCAGTTGTTTATACCTTAAATGGTTGTGTAAGTAACTCCATTTCTGGAACAGTTAATGTTAACCCTCAGCTGAACGTAGTAAACTCAGGAAATACTGCTATTTGTTCAGGTAGTAGTGCTACCATTTCTGCAACTGCTTCAGGAGGTGATGGAACTTCATACAATTATTCATGGTCGCCTGTTACTGGATTAAGTGATCCTGATATCAGTAACCCTGTTGCTAATCCATCATCTACTACTGTATATACTGTTGTTTTAACCGATAATTGTGGAACTCCTCCAGTTTCTACCTCACTTACAGTTACTGTAAACCCACTACCTACTGTTGTTTTTACAGGAATTAGTAGTGGTTGTGTTCCTCTTGTTGCTCAGTTTAACAACAATTCAACTCCAGGATTATATTCCTGGAATTTTGGAGATGGCGTTAATGATACCAGCGCTAGTCCAATCCACACATATAATAGTATAGGCTCATACGATGCTCATTTAACCGTAATTGATACTAATGGTTGTAAAAACACAAGTGGAATATATACAATTCAAGTAAATCCTAATCCTATAGCGGAATATTCAATGGGGCCGCAGCCGACTACAATTTTAGACCCTTTGATTAAATTTAATTCAGAAGATTCATCTCCTGGTATAACTAACTGGAATTGGGATTTTGCAGGATTTGGCTCTTCTTCCAATGCTAATCCATATTTTTCCTTTCCTGATACAGGACGCTTTGATGTACAACTTATAGTAATAAATCAATTCGGATGTCTTGATTCAATTACACAAGAGGTAGAAATAAAAGGGGATTTCACCTTATTCACTCCAAATGCTTTTACTCCTGATAATGATGGTGTGAATGATTATTTTGGACCCCAAGGAATTGGCATAGAAGAAGGAAATTTTGAAATGTTCATATTCAACAGATGGGGAGAACAAATATATCATACAAACTCTCTTTATAAACCTTGGAATGGAATTCCTAACGGAAGCACAGAAATAGCACCTGTTGGTGTTTATATTTATTTAATTAATGTTACCGACAAGTTAAAAATCCATCATAAATATCAGGGACATTTCACGCTAAAATAGTATTAATTAAATAAACTATTAGAAAATCTTTAACTCTAATTGATTATTTAATAATTAGTTACTCGGTATTAAAAGATGAATATTTGTTTTGTATCAGAGTGTTATTGGTCTATTTACTGTTCTCTCTTGCATTAAGTGTACATTCAATTAAAATCAGCTTCAAGGAGTTCAAAGAATTTTTCTTTAAAAAACTTATTCTATAAGTAAGGACAGAATTTTTTTAGTCAAGAGATAGAATCCCACTTTTTGAAATAAATACAGAAGTAAAAGTCTGCGCTCATCCAAGTATAATAGGCATTCTGCTTTTTTTGGTATTTTTAGGATTAAACAAGATATATTAATACCATTACAATCAATGTTATAATTAGATAATTCGTCACCCCAAAACGGACTAATTAACGAATTATAAGAAAATAATCGGATTAACTATCCTATCTTTGGCGAAATTCCTTAATGCCAGGTTTAAAAACACAAGAAAATGAACGCGTTTAATAAAAAAAACAATACAGATAATAACAAAAATAGTCGACCTGCTAAGGGTCGCCCATCTTCAAAGGATAGTGGCAGGGGAAGCTCTAAAAGAGATGATGATAAGAAAAGTTTCGGCAAGACTGATGACAAGCGTTCTGGTGGATATAAAAGAGGTAGCGAGGGCAGTGAAAAAAGAGAAGTTCGCAGCAAAGATAATTTTCCTCCAAGAGGAGATGATAAAAAAAGTTTTGGCAGATCGGATGACAAACGCTCTGGGGGATTTAAAAGAGATGCCGAAGGCGGTGAAAAAAGAGAAACTCGCAGCAGAGATAATTTTGCACCAAGGGGTGATGATAAGAAAAGTTTTGGCAGATCGGATGACAAGCGCTCTGGTGGATATAAAAGAGATAGCGAGGGCGGTGAAAAAAGAGAATCTCGAAGCAGAGATAATTTTGCCCCAAGAGGAGATGATAAGAAAAGCTTTGGCAGATCAGATGACAAGCGCTCTGGTGGATATAAAAGAGATAGCGAGGGCGGTGAAAAAAGAGAATTTCGAAGCAGAGATAATTTTGCCCCAAGAGGAGATGATAAGAAAAGCTTTGGCCGATCAGATGATAAACGCTCTGGCGGATATAAAAGAGATGGTGAGAGTGGTGAAAAACGAACAACAAGAGGCAAAGAAGGATTTGAGAGAACCGGTGGCGAAGGTAGAGATACAGAGAAAAAACCATTCGATAAATTCAGAGGAAAACCAAGACCTGCACCAAAAGTTGATGAGAAGGGGGAATTTCAAAATAGAGGTTACAGCAAAAAGAAAATTCTGGAATTCAATAAAAAGCAAAAAACAGAAGGAATGATAAGGCTGAATAAATACATTGCAAACAGCGGTATTTGTTCAAGAAGGGAAGCGGATATACATATTGAAGCGGGAATGGTATCTATAAATGGTAAAGTAATAACAGAATTGGGCTACCAGGTTGCTCAGGGAGATGTTGTGAAATACAATGGAGGAGTTATTCGCACGGAAAAAAACGTTTACGTATTACTTAATAAACCAAAGGATTATATTACCACTATGGATGATCCTGGTGGAAGAAAAACTGTGATGGAGTTAATTCAACATGCTTGCAGGGAGCGCGTGTATCCGGTTGGAAGGTTGGATAGAAACACTACCGGACTGCTGCTTTTCACTAATGATGGCGACCTTGCCAAAAAGTTGACTCATCCAAAACACGGAATTAAAAAAATATACCATGTTGAAACTGACGCTCCTGTAAAAAAATCTGACATGGAAAAAATGCTAAAAGGTGTTGATCTGGAGGATTTTTCTGTAAAAGCGGATGAGGTTAGTTATGTTGGAGAAGCAAAAAATGAAGTTGGAATAATGTTGCATTCTGGTCAAAACAGGGTAGTAAGACGTATGTTTGAACATTTTGATTATAAAGTGGTCAAATTGGACAGAGTTTATTTCGCAGGTCTTACTAAGAAAAACTTACCAAGGGGAAAATTCCGTTTGTTGAATGACAAAGAAGTTGCGATGCTTAAAATGATCCCATAAGTTTCCATATAAATCCATTGATCATTAGATCCACCGGTGTTTCCATTAAATAAACGAATTGTTTTCTGAAAATGAAAATACTGAAAAGAATACTATATAGCTTTCTTGCAATTTTATTGCTATTAATAGCTATGGGTGTTTTTATCGGAGTGTATTATGGTACAGAAGTTAAAAATATAGTTGTTAAAGAAATCAATTCACGCCTTTTAACACAGGTTGATGTAAAGCATGTGGATTTTTCTGTTTTAAAGAAATTCCCTTATGCTTCAGTTGAATTCTCAAATGTGATAATACTTGAATCAAGTGAAAAATCGAAAAAAGACACACTTGTAAAAGCCTCAACCATTTTTCTGCATTTTAATTTACTGGAGTTGTTTCAAGGAAAATATAATTTAAAAAAAATCCAGGTAAAAAATGCTGTTTTTAAGCCATTAATTGATGAAAATGGGAAAGAAAATTATAATTTTTGGAAAGCTGAATCAAATAATCAGGAGCAGGACTTTTTATTTTCCATAGACGAGATCCTACTTGAAAATGTTGCTGTATTTTATACTAATTATACCTCCAAAGATAAAATAGTTTTTAAAACAGATAAGGCTGATTTAAGTGGCGATTTTTCATCCCGCCAATTTTTATTAAATGTTAATAGCAGCCTATATGTTGATGAAATTAATTTTGACAATATAAATTACATTAAAAAGCAACCTCTTAGAATCAAACTAGCATTAGAGGTTGATAATGAAAAAAACATTTACACCATTACTAACTCTCATTTTGCAGTAGCGGATTTGAATTTTGTAGTAGATGGAAGTTTTGAAAAACAAAGTGATATTACTTTAGTAGATTTAAAAATAGACGGGAATGAAATTAATATAAAATCATTGCTTTCATTGTTGCCACAGCATTACAACAGCTATGCCGATAGCTACAGTAGCAACGGGAATTTTTATTTTAACGGAAAGCTCAAAGGTACTATAAGTGCAAATGAAAACCCTGTTTTTTCTGCCACTTTTGGGATAAATAATGGAGAAATGATCCATAAAGATTCAAAAGTAAAGCTTGAAAAAATTAATTTAAAAGGAAGTTTTAATTCAGGAACAAATGACAAACCAGAACTGTCTTTCCTTGAATTTAAAGAGTTTGATTTTAATATAGGTTCAGGAAGCTTTTCCGGAGATTTTGTTATCAAACATTTTCAAAACCCAAGTCTGAGTGTTTCTACGGTTTCAACATTTAAACTTGCTGAACTTGCTGATTTTTTCCCCTCAGACACGATTAAAGATATTAAAGGGCTTGTTAAAATTGATGCTTCTTATTCCGGGAGTTTAAAAAGCAAAGGGAATTATACAGTCGAAGATTTTAGAAAATCCAAAACTTCGGGGAAACTGATCCTAGAAGGCGTGGAGTTTTTGCTAAAAGACAACCCACTTGTTTACAAAGGAATTTTTGCCGAATTACTTTTTGATAACAATGATGTAATTATTCGCAATCTTTCAGGAAAAATATCAGAAAGCGATTTCGTCCTAACAGGTTTTTTTAGAAACATATTTGCATACTATTTTGTGGAAAATCAGAATTTAGTTGTTGATGCTAAATTAACTTCCTCAAAAATTAATTTAAATGAATTACTATCTTCTGGAAGCAACAGTAATGACACTGTTTACGACCTTCACTATTTTGAGCGAGCTTCTTTTTATATAGATGCAGGAGTTGAGGAACTGGTTTTTCGCAAGTTTGTAGCAAATAACATTATTGGAAAAGTCGTCCTAAAGGACAAGAAAATAACTTCAGATAAAATAAAATTTTCGGCCTTGGATGGTCAGGTTGAAGCTTCTGGATCAATTGATGGAAGTGCAGACAACATTTTTAATGTTTCCAGCAATGCTGTAATTAGCAATGTTGATATCAGCAAAATGTTTTTTCAATTTGAGAATTTCGGGCAGAAACTACTGCAGGAGAAAAATTTAAAGGGCATTGGGAGTGCAACCTTAAAATTTTCGGCTCAGTATGATAATAAATTAAAAGTGAATGATAAATCAATTGCCTGCAATACAAATATAATTATTGAAAATGGGGAATTAATAAATTTTGAACCCATGAAACAGCTCTCAACGTTTATCAAAGTTCCTGATTTACAACATATAAAATTCTCCACACTCCAAAATACCATTGAAATAGTAAATGAAAAAATTTTCATTCCCAAAATGGAGATAAATTCAAATGCTATTGACATTTCCATTGCAGGAGTCCATGGCTTTAATGATAATGTAGATTACCGGTTTCGTTTGTTATTAAGGGATTTACTGGCTGGGAAAGTAAAGGAAAGCAACAAAAACAATACTGAATTTGGTTACATTGAAGAAGATGACCGCAGAAGGATGTCTGTTTTTATAGCCATGAAAGGCCATATTGATAATCCTAAATTTTCTTATGACGGAGTAGGGCTTAAGGAAAAAATGAAACAGGATGTTCAGCTAGAGAAACAAACAGTAAAAGGCTTGCTTAAAGATGAGTTTGGTTTGTATAAAAGCGACAGCACTGTAAATACAGCAAATAAAAAACATGTTCAACTTGAAGTAGAGTGGGAAGAAAATAAGAAAAAGACTGATCAGGAGAATAAAGAAAAGCAAAAACCAAGTCTTACCCCTGATAAAAAAGAAAAAGGTAAATTTGGGAAATGGTTGGACAAAGTAGGGGAAGATTAAATTCCTGTTTAGAATAGATTATACAATTAGTTATAGCTATTTAAAGTTTTAACCATAACTTATATCTTTTAATACTTGATTAATGACAAAATCGTTAATGTAGCAATGAGTGTATATTCACAAAAACAACGCTGGAAATTTGTCCTTTTTATTGCTGCGCTTTTTATAGTGTGTGTTTCCTTGTGGTATACAAATAAATTAGTGGAAAAAATTGCTGAGGAGGAAAGGGTTAAAGTGAGATTATGGGCAGAAGCCATTCAGAAAAAGGCAAACCTAGTAAAATACACAAACGATCTTTTTGATAAACTCAAAACAGAAGAACGAAAAAGGATGGAAATGTGGGCAGATGCAACCCAAATGCTTTTTACCACTGAAAATGACCTGGACAGAAATTTCTACCTTACTATAGTTAACAGCAATACAAATATTCCTGTAATTCTTACCGATGAAAAGCAAAGAATAACAAGCTGGAGAAACCTAGATGGGGTAAAAGGGGATAATCTTAAACAGCTTACCCCTATCGAACTTAAAATACTCAATCATGAGTTTGAAAAGATGAAAATGGGTCAAAAGCCCATTGAAATTCCTTATTACAAAGACCATAAAAACTACTTGTATTATAATGATTCAAAGATTTTCACCGAACTAAGACTAGTCCTTGATGACATTATCAAATCATTTATTTCTGAAATTGTGCTTAATTCAGCTACCGTTCCGGTACTTTTTACTGATGCTTCCAAAAAAGAAATATTGGCAGCGGGGAATGTTGATTCTTTGCAATTAGATAACCCCAAGTACATTCAGGAATTGATAGCTCAGATGGAAACACAGAATCACCCAATCGAAGTAGAACTGGATGAGGGTCAAAAGAACTATATTTTTTACCAGGAGTCATTCTTGCTGGTGCAGCTAAAGTATTATCCCTATATACAGCTTGCAGTTTTTGCTGTTTTTCTTATTGTTGCTTATTCACTTTTTAGTACTGCCAGAAGGTCTGAGCAAAATCAGGTATGGGTAGGAATGGCAAAAGAAACAGCACACCAATTAGGAACTCCCCTTTCTTCACTCATAGCATGGATGGAATTATTAAAGGCAAGAGGCATTGATGATGAGGTTACCGTTGAAATAGGCAAAGACATACAACGACTGGAAACCATAACAGAGAGGTTTTCTAAAATTGGTTCTAAACCGGACATGCAGAACCAAAACATAATTAGAGTATTGGAAAATTCAATTAGCTATTTAAAATTACGTGTTTCCAACAGGGTTGAATTCAAGTTGGACTCCCCCTCCACCAATATTAGTGTCCCTTTAAATGTTTCCCTTTTTGAATGGGTGATAGAAAATTTATGCAAAAACTCAATTGATGCCATGAATGGCACAGGCTCTATTCATATAGATGTGGATGAAAGCCTAAGGGAAATTGTTATTGATATTACTGATACTGGAAAAGGTATTTCAAAAGCCAATTTAAAAGCCGTTTTTCAGCCAGGATTCACTACTAAAAAAAGAGGCTGGGGACTTGGATTATCACTAGCAAAAAGGATTATTGAAATTTATCATTCTGGAAAAATTTATGTTAAGCGCACTGAAATTAATAAAGGCACAACTTTCAGAATTGTTTTAAAGAAATAATGGCAGGCATTTATATTCACATCCCATTTTGTAAACAAGCCTGTCATTATTGCGATTTTCATTTTTCAACCGCATTAAAGCAAAAGGATGCTTTTTTAAATGCATTGAATAAAGAGATAGCAATGCAAAAAAACTTCTTTAATGAAAATAACATTGAATTAAATACAGTTTATTTTGGAGGAGGCACTCCATCTCTTTTAAATGCAGCTGAGATTAACAGTATTTTCGATACATTGAAGATGTGTTTTGTAATTTCTAAAGACGCAGAAATTACCCTTGAAGCCAATCCCGATGATCTGACTAAAGATAAAATAGCAGAGCTAAAAACTACAGCAGTTAACAGATTGAGTATTGGAATTCAGTCTTTTCGTGATGAGGATTTAAAACTCATGAACAGAGCTCATTCATCTGAAATGGCTTTGTCCTCGGTAAAAGAGGCTATAAAAGCAGGCTATAATAATATCAGCATTGATTTAATATACGGCATTCCAGGGCTTTCAAAACAAGCATGGTTAGAGAATTTACAAAAGGCCTTTGATTTGAATGTGAACCATATTTCAGCCTACTGCCTTACTGTTGAACCAAAAACTGCCCTTGAGAATTATATAAAAAAAGGGAAAATTAAAAACCTGGATGAGGAACAGGCTGCTGTACAGTTTGAAATAATGCTTGAACAAATGCAAAAGCATGATTTTATTCAATATGAAATTTCTAATTTCTGCAAAAAAGCTTGTCACTCAAAACATAACAGCAATTATTGGAGGGGTGAAAAATACCTGGGCCTTGGGCCTTCAGCTCATTCCTTTGATGGCAAAAACAGACAATGGAATATTAATAAGAATACCTCTTATATAAAATCAATTAATGAGGAAATAATTCCTTATGAAAGGGAAGAGCTTACCAGGGAAAAAAGGTTTAATGAATACATGTTGACTTCCTTAAGAACCATATGGGGGGCAAACCTTGGGTTTGTTGAAAGAAACTTCGGCCAAAAGTATTTAAATCACTGCATTAAAGAAAACATCAAACATTTGAATAACAATCACACCTTCATTTTAGAAAACAAGATATGCTTAACGCAACAAGGCAAACTATTTGCTGATGCAGTAGCATCTGGGTTTTTTATAATTGAAGATTAATTGCTATGAGAAAAATAATTTTTATACTCTTGTTTATCCCAATGGTTTCCTTTGGCCAAAACAAGAGAGAACTTGCACATCAAAATGTTTTACAATTAAAAGAAGGTGCATTACTGGTAAGGCTATATACCTCTGAAAGTAAAATTAATGCATTAAAAAAATTGGGCCAGGAAAAAGAAGCCGAAGAAGTAATACGAAATCAAATGCTGGAAAACAGGGCTATTTATACTTCTTTTTCTGCAATTTATGATTTTTCCAAAGTCTATTTTTTTTATAATACTTCTTCAGATCAAATCCTTAAAAAAGAGTTTAAAGGGAATTTATTAAATGAAAAACTGGAGGTGGATTCCTTAATTGATATTGATTCAGAACATTATTTTATTGCAGAATTTGATTTCACTCCAAGCACAGGACTCTATGCTTTGGTTATAAAGGACAGTGAATTTGAGTTTTTGAAAAAACCCTTTCCTTATTATGTAAAAAGGTATGACGTATTGCCCATTGCAAGGCGCTCCCCTTTTGATATGGTTCATATTCTAAATAATAAGCTGCATCAAAAATTAAATAAAATTTTGAAATAGCAAAGTCTTTAAGTAATGAATCCTTGTTTTATTTTTGTTGTTTAAAGGTGCAAAATCATATCTTTGAAATAAAAAATATGATTATCAACATTTATCATAAGCAACAAAAGTATCAGGCAGATTTAAACCAACCTCTGGACATTTCTATTCCATTAAGAGCAGGAGAGAAAAATGTGAACGCCTGGTATGCAGAACCGGTAAAAATTCAGGCGGTGGAAACAGAAAATTTTACAGGAGATGTTAACAAGGGCGGATCTGTTAATTTTAGGAATATTTTTTTTAATCCACATGCCAATGGAACCCATACAGAATGCGTGGGGCATATAAGCAAAGAATTTATCAGCATAAACAATGCCCTTAAAAATTTTCATTTCATAGCCCTACTCATAACTATTGACCCCCAGGAATTGGAAAATGGAGACAAGGTAATAACTGCTATTCAAATTGCTGATGCAATGAAAGATGATACTCCCGAAGCACTAATTATAAGAACACTTCCTAATGATGAATCAAAAAAAGAAAAGCAGTATTCTAACACAAACCCTCCCTATTTATCTGCTGATGCAGCCCTATTAATACACAATAAAAATATTGAACACCTGCTAATTGACTTACCCTCTGTTGATCGTGAATCAGATGAGGGAAAACTGGCTGCTCATCATATTTTTTGGCAGTACCCGAATAAGTCCCTGCTTAATAAAACAATAACGGAATTAATATATGTGCCCCAAACAGTAAAAGATGGCACTTACTTGTTAAATTTGCAGATTGCAAGTTTTGAAAATGATGCCAGTCCATCAAAACCAGTACTGTATAAGTTAATGTAGGAAAATGAATATTGAAGAATTCAGGGAATATTGTTTGTTAAAAAAAGGTGTAACAGAAGAATTCCCATTTGATAATGTTACCTTGGTTTTTAAAGTTATGGGTAAAATGTTTGCATTAACAGACATAGATAATTTTGAAAGCATTAATCTTAAATGTGATCCAGAAAAAGCCGTTGAATTAAGAGAACAGTATTCAGCCATAATACCTGGTTACCATATGAACAAAAAACATTGGAATACCATAATTATTGACCAGTCAGTTCCTGAAAAAAATCTTCTTTCTTTAATTGACCACTCCTATGAACTTGTCTGCTCTGGTTTATCTAAAACACAAAAAGCAAACCTTGCAAAAATCATAAAATAAACTTGTTTAAACCATCATTTTAAAGGAGCACAAATGCCGCTAATAAAGTGTTCAATGAAAAAGGAATAAAATTTTTTTAATCAAACAAATTTCAAAGCTATATGAAACAATTTATTCGGTATTTTTTGCGGGGCCTTCTGTTCACAGTTCCTGTTTCTATTGTCTTTTATGTAATTTACTCCATTTTTATGATGATAGGCTCAGGCCTTAATGCAGCAGGTATTACCTTTCATCCTTTGATAGATCCTTTAATTGGATTGGTTGCCCTTGTGCTACTAATTGGACTCTTTGGTTTACTGGGAAGCACTATTCTTTTTAAACCATTTTTTCTTACTGTTGAATCTATAATTGCCAAAGCACCTCTTATTAACACCTTTTATTCTTCCATTAAAGATTTAATGACAGCATTGGTTGGCACTAAAAAGAAATTCAACCAAGCGGTTCTTGTTAAATTAAGCAAAGATATGAGTGTTGAAAAACTAGGCTTCATTACGAGGGATGATTTAACAGACCTTAATATCTCAAAAGACAAAGTTGCTGTTTATCTCCCCCATTCTTTTAATTTTTCCGGCAATCTGTTTATAGTTCCGAAAGAAAATGTAACCATTTTAGAAAATTCCTCTTCAGACATAATGAAATTCATTGTTTCAGGAGGGATTGCAGAAATTGCAAAAGAGTAGAAAAATTTTGTAGTTATAGATAAATATGTTAAGTTTGAGTTTGTTATAAAATTAAAAGAGAAAAGATGAAAAAAAACATACTACTTCTTATTCTAACAGTTTTTACTGTTCAGCTAATGGCTCAAAAAAAAATCTCCGTTTCTGAATCAAGCGAAAATATCGGGAACGGAAAAAACAATTCTTTGATTGTGACCATTTATGAATCAAATACTTCTGATATTGAAAAAGAATGGAAATCCATAATGAAAAGTTACGGAGCAAAAGTATCTTCAAAAAAGGAAATTTTTGCTGATGATGCAACTATAAAAGTATTAGGTCCTAATACTGTAGATGTTTACGCTAGGGCAGAAGACAATAAAAATGGATCAATTAAATTTATTGTAGGTTTTGATCTTGGAGGTGCTTTTGTTTCTTCCTCTCAACATTCCGCAGAATATAAAGAAGTAAAAAAAATCCTTCATGATTTTGCTGTAAAAATGAGTAAAGAGGCTGTGGAATCTCAAATGAAAGATGCTGAAAAACAACAAAAGAAGAATGAAAAGGATTTTGAGTCTTTAGTAAAAGACAAAAGTAGCCTTGAGAAAGATATTGAGAACTACAAATCAAAAATTAAATCAGCAGAAGAAGACATTCAAAAAAACCTGAAAGAACAAGAAGCAAAGAAAAAAGAAGTTGAAGCGCAAAAAGTTGTAATAAGTAATTTGGATAAAAAAGCAAAAGCAATTAACTAGTAATCCTTATTTTTTCATGTAATTTCTTCAAATTACTTTTCTTTTTTTATATACAATTACTTCAGCTTTTTTAAGATTTTGAGAAATAAGATACTTTTTAAATTTTTTTTAATATTCTTCTTTTTGCCCTTGTCTTTGAAAGCGCAGGATATTCATTTTTCTCAATTTTTTAATGCCCCTTTAACAGTATCTCCTTCTAATACCGGCAACTTTGATGGCGACTGGAGATTTACCAGTAATTACCGCTCTCAATGGAAGAGAATTGATACTCCTTTTTTAACCCAATCTTTTGGTTTTGAAAAGCAAATACACCTTTACAATGAAAGATTAAGCGGAGGGTTATTAATTATTAATGACAAATCTGCGGGTACGCTCAATGTGATGAAAGCAATGATTTCCGGGGCTTATCATAAACGAATTTCAATTCATAATTTTCATGCAGGAATTCAAGCCGGGTACATTACTAAACGGATAAGCCCGCTTGAGGAAACCTTTCCAAATCAGTTTAATTGGAATTCAGGACAATTTGATCCTTCTTTACCCAACAATGAAATTCAACTGCAAGATAAATTAAGTTATTTTGATCTTAACATTGGAGCAGGCTATCATATAAAACTTAAAAAATTCGTTCCTCATGTAAACTTGGCCTTGTTCCACTTTAATAAACCTAAGGAAAGCTTCTTTGATAATGGCAATAAGCTTAAAAGCCGAAAGGTGATTAACGGAGGTGTAACATATGAGATAAATGAAATCTATGCAATAGATCCCGGCTTTTTGTTAATGACTACTTTAAATGCAAATTCTTTTTTATTAGGCAGTAATATAATTTATAAACTAGAATCAACGGCTGTTAGTGTTACATCTATTTACGCTGGTCTTTTTTATAGAGACGGTATTAAGCGCAACATGGATGCATATTTTATTACTGCCGGGCTTAATTATAAAAATTATAGCGTAGGAGTAAGTTATGACAGGAATGTGTCTAGCCTTCATACCGCTACTGATTATCGAGGAGCCTTTGAAATCTCTTTTATTTACAAAGCAATTAACACACGACTAAAAAAAGTAGAAATCCCCTGTGACCGCTATTAGAAAAATATTCTCTTTAATTATTCTTAGTTCCTTCATTTCATTGAGTGGAATTGCACAGGAAGACTCTTTAGTGGTTAAACTATTATCGCCCGGGCAACTAAAAAACTTTGGAAAAAACGCCTTGCTTCAAGGAGATTTCGGAATGGCTAGTGAATACTTTGAGCGTTTTATGAAACTCAAACCAAACCATTACAAAATCGCCTTTCAGCTTGCAGAGAGTTTCAGGTTTAATAGGGATTATATGCAGGCCCTTCACTGGTATGAGCGCTCTTATTCATTAAGCAACAAAGAGTTTGCATTGCCTTTATATTACTATGCCCAAATGTTAAAAATGGATGGGGATTGCGAGAGAGCAAAAGAAAAATTTCTTGCTTTTAGAAAACAGGCCGAAGGGGATAAACTTTCTCAATCATTAAGAAAACAAGTTAAAAATGATATTATAGGTTGCGATTCCCTGGCAAATTTGCCCTTAGGAAAAATTGCAATTACCCATCTTGATACTAGTATAAATAAAGTACATGTAGAGGCTGCACCTATTTACCTTAATGATTCTTCAATTGTTTATTCAGCATTAAGGACAGATAAAAGAGAATATATATTTGAAAATGATACAGTAAATATTCCCGTTAGAAAATTATATACTGCAAAAAAAGAAGATGGACAGTGGGTTTATATAGGTGAATTTGATGGTCCTTTTAATATGGACGCCAGTAATGTAAGTGGAGGCTCTTTTTCTGCTGATAAAAAACGTTTTTATTTTACAAGATGTTCCAATAACTGGAAAAATAAAGTGATTTGTGCTATTTATGTTTCTGTAAATGAAAACGGAAGCTGGAGCGAGCCTTTAAAACTGGATAAAAAAATCAATATCCCAAATTTCACCACTACTCAGCCTACAGTTTCTCTTGCTTCTAATGGATTAGAAGTAGTTCACTTTGTAAGTGACAGGCCAAATGGTAGAGGTGGCTATGATATATGGTATTTTACCTATAATTCGGATAAAAAAGTTTATTCTGCTCCTAAAAATGCCGGAAGCAAAATAAATACGGCCGGAGACGAAATGACTCCTTTTTATGACCAGGAGTATGGAACACTCTTTTTTAGCTCAACGGGATGGCCTGGATTTGGTGGATATGATGTGTTTAAATCAATTGGTCAATTTAAGAAATTCACCGAACCTGACAACGTTAATGCGCCCATTAACTCAACTTATGACGATCTTTACTATACCATTTCATCAAATAGGGAACGAGGTATGATAGTTTCCAACAGAAAAGGAGGAACATCTTTAAAAAACCCTACCTGTTGTGATGACCTTTACGAGTATCAAAGGTTAGAATTTATTAATATTAAAATTGCGGGTAATGTTTTTGGCGGTAAAGATTCAACAGATATGCAACTAATGGAATTTGCTAAAGTTAATGTTTACCTTGTTGACACCATTAGTAAGGAAATGATGTTAATCAAAACTTTTACTACAAATGATAAAAGTGCTTATGAAATTCCTTTAGAGGCGGGAAACACCTATAAATTTATTGCAGAAAAGGACGGATACTTTAATAATTCATGGATATTAAATA
Organism: Bacteroidota bacterium; assembly: GCA_030856445.1. Lineage (GTDB taxonomy): Bacteria > Bacteroidota > Bacteroidia > JACCXN01 > JACCXN01 > JACCXN01. Next base: position 1,455 of record JALYPI010000148.1, on the reverse strand, counting down.
CTGCAGAAATTAAAGAATCTAAAACCATTAATCATAATTTTAATGTAAAGGAAATTCCCCTTGAGAGTTTCAGATTGGAAAACGTATATTATGAGACCAATAAACATGATTTAACTGCAGAATCCAAATCGGTTTTGGATACTACTTTAATAGTTTTATTAAATGAAAACCCATTAATTAAAATTGAAATTGGTGCCCATACTGATGATGTAGGAAGCAAAGCATACAATGAAAAGCTCTCTCAAAAACGGGCCGAAGGAGTAGTAAAATATTTAATAAGCCAAGGAATCAGGTCTGATCGCCTGGTTGCATTTGGATATGCATTTTCAAAACCTGTTGCCCCAAATAAAAATCCTGATGGATCAGATAACCCAGAAGGAAGAGAAAAAAACAGACGTACTGAGTTTAAAGTAATCGGGAAAACGGATCTCATAATAAATCCTGAAGACGAAGATTGATTTTTAAAAACTTCAGTAAAAATCTCCTTTATTAACTTAAATAAAAAGGTTTTGCTCACCCTTTTTATTGTTGTATTAAAAAACCTGGTAAGTATTATTGATGATATAATTTGTTAAGAATAATTTGGACATTATGCCCTTGTTTTTTTCAAGCATTCAGTTTATTCTTTTAAATCAAAAAGGGATTAAATATACTTAATTATCTCAGTAGCTTTATAAAGCCCTTCTTGGTTATGGGATCTGCGTCAATAAAAGTTTCAGCTTTTACTGTATAAGCATATGTTTCAATATTCTGAAGAACACCTTTATATTTGCCATCCCAACCTTGATTAATATCATCAGTAGAAAAGACAAGTTCTCCCCACCGGTTATAAATATTAAATTCAAGTAATTGCTTAATTCCCCATCCTCGAACAAAAACCAAATCATTGACTCCATCTCCATTTGGAGTAAATGCGCTAGGTACATCTAATGATGAAACAGGCAATACCTCAATATCATAGTAAGAAGTCCCAATAAAGCAGCCAAAAATATCTTGTACAGTTAAAATAAACTGTATGTTTCCCATTGGAGAAGCATTAGGATCCCAGCAAGTGCTACAAGTTAATGAATCAGCATAGGTCCAGGAATAAGTGTAATTTTCGACAGGACTTATATGATAAAACATTGGAACTTCCTGTCCGATTACTATTGTTGTATCCCAAATTATTTGAGGTGGAGGCTGAACTATGTTTACTGTAGCACTTGCTGTATCAGAGCAGAAATATTCATTAGTAACCTGTACATTATATAAAGTTGTTTGTGTAGGTGTGGCTATAGGGTTTTGAACTAATGGATTTGATAAGCCCGTAGCAGGAAACCATTTATATGTTAACCCTCCCGATGAAGATAAATAAACAGGATCTCCCCTGCAAGTATCTCCTCCCGTAGCATAACCAACGGGTAAGGGGTGAATAATCATATCTTTTTGAATTGTATCACGACAACCAGTTATAGC
>JALYPI010000147.1 GCA_030856445.1 Bacteroidota bacterium | reverse complement strand
TAATTTTCATCCCGCCAAGAATTGTTTTCACCAAAATAGGTGAAAATAATTGAAATGGGAAAGTCTTTAAAACATTAGTTTTATTGACTTCCCATTTTTTTTAGAATTCAACTTGCGGATTTAAGGTTATAAATAAAATTTGTTGCGATTTTTTATTTAGGTTATAGATTGAGATTTAAATATGAATTTAATTTAAGTGATCCTGATCTTGCCCCTGGAATATTTTTTGGTTCTATTAGCAATAACATTGAAGTTTAAAAGGTAATTTTTTGATTAATTAATGATTATTCAGTCATTATATTTGCTTGAAATTCTTTTTACAAAAAATAGAAATAAATATTTAAATTTAACGTTTTTCCTCTATAAAGCAGCAACCTATTACTATAAATATTTATAGGTGTTTAACTTATAACTTAAAATATACTCTAATGAAAAAATTGCTGTTAATTTTCATTCTGGCTCCTACCCTTTCTTTTTCCCAAGAACCCATTGCTTTTTTTGAAGACACAATTGGTCCTAAAAATGAAATTTGGCTTACATTTACACCCCTTGTGCAATCCATTATAGCAGATGGCATACCCTTTAAGGCTGAATTCGGCCTTATGTATAAGCGCAGGTTAAATAATAAATATTGGTTAAGATTAGGAGGTTTAGTTTCTCCACCGCAAAATATACATGAACAAAATGGGTATGATGTTATAATTGGGGACAGTTTGCTATATAGTACTACAGGAATTAGGAAAAATCAATATTTTGCTGGCTTACTAGGTGTTGAATACAGAACTACAGTAGGAAAACTAACAAAATTTGTAGGTGCTGACCTTTTATTTAAATATGAGGACAAATTATTAAATGTAGTTGAACAAATTCATATTATTGATTCTGTTTCTCCTCTGCCTGATAGATATAGGCATATAAGGCCAATTGGAGAACAAAATGAATTATATAATGAAAGAAAGACAAATATAGGTGGAGGACTAGGATTTGTTGCTGGATTAGCTTATCCAGTTACAGATCGTATATCTCTTTCTGCACAAATTTATATGGACATGGTTTTTTCTTCCGGAGAAATTGAAACTTTTGACAAAACTACAGGAGAACATCAAAAAAGCCGAGGGTATGGACAAATGGAGTTTTCTCAAAGGCTGTTTCAGGCTAATGCTTTATATCGTTTTTGATTTTTCAAAACTCCTTAGTTAAATTCTCAATTCTATCTTGACTATTTTTTAATATATAATGAGCATTATTAAATATTAATAAAAAAACAGGATACCCTGAAATATCTCCTTAAATAAATTGACACAAAAGTTAAGCTATTTAAGGTAATACAACAATAAAAAAAGCCTGTAAATTAAAAAATTTACAAGCTTTTTTACTTTTGAATAGCTTTAAGATTAACACGGCAGTTAAAAGCAGAATTCTGAACCTCATAAACAGGCTTGAATATGAATAAGGGATTTTTAAAAAAATCCAAAGCTTCAAACAAATCCAAAGCATTAAGTTGCATAATTCTCTATTTTGAATTTAATTTAAATATTTGGGTTTTAAATCATTGTGTTTCTTCTGAAAAAAATAAAGATGATATTCAAAAAAGTATCTGTTTTCAAATGATTGAAATATAGGCAAATACTCCTGAAACCTATGATACTAATAATTCCAGCGCAAGTTTACATTTTTTTATATTTCAAAAAATAAAGACCTTCTTTAAATATATATTTAATGAAAAACAAAAATAATCAGTTTGGTTTTAAAATATTTTTCTACTTTAGTTCACCCCTTTATTCTGTATTATAAATCCTGCATAAACGTCTATTACAATATGAATTAATTTTAGAGTGTTATTAATATAAATATGTAATAATTATGTCAGAAACCAGTAAAACCCAAACCAGGCTTAACAAATATATCAGTGAAACTGGTATTTGTTCCAGAAGAGCTGCTGATAAATTAATAGAAGAGGGAAGAGTAATGGTTAATGGCAATGTAGCTGTGATGGGAACAAAAGTAAACGATCAGGATGAGGTTACAATTGATGGAAAACCAACAAGACAAAAAAACAAACCTATTTACATTGCATTTCATAAACCACCAGGAATTACCTCTACTACTGATTTAAAAGACAAAGACAATATTATAGATTATATTAACTTTCCTGATAGGATTTTCCCAATCGGCCGTTTGGATAAACCATCTGAAGGCCTTATTTTTTTAACTAATGACGGTGATATAGTAAATAAAATTTTAAGAGCTGGCAACAATCATGAAAAGGAATATATGGTATTGGTTAATAAGCCTGTTACAGCTGAATTTATAAAAAAAATGAGCAATGGAGTACCCATACTTGATACAATAACTCAACCTTGCAAAGTGGTAAAAGAAGAAGGAAATAAATTCAGAATAATCTTGACCCAAGGCTTAAACCGGCAAATAAGAAGAATGTGTGAATATTTAGATTATCAGGTAATAACGCTCAAACGCACCAGAATAATGAATATCACTTTGCAAAATTTACGCTCAGGAGAATGGCGTTTTCTTAGCCCTGATGAAATACAAAACATTAACGAATTGGTTTCAAATTCAAGTAAAACGGAAGAAGCGTCTGTAATAAAAAATCAGGATTATTTACCAGAATAATTAAAAGCAAGTTCCTTTAAGCTTATCTCACTTTTTACATTTTCTTTATTTCTAACTTTCATTTTTATCCTTTTGAGTTTTACTTAAAAATTTCATCTAATTACCACTAGTTGTGTTTTCGTATTTAAATAGTTAAATTTATATAAAGCTTGCACTTTTAACTATTTTACAGAACCAATGAAGAACTTTAGTCTCCTTAAGTTTATATTGATTGCTTGCCTCTCTTTTTTAATTCTCTGGCTAAATTCATGTAGAACTTATCCAGTTTTAACTCCTGCAACTAATGCCAGTAAACCAGATACTCCTGAACAATCAGCTACTGCTTCCGTAGCAGGAGTAAGAGTTATTGTTCAAGCGCAAGCTTGGGATGGAACTACAGTTCTAAAAGATCATATTACTCCTTTAAGAGTTACCATAAATAACAATAGCGGAAAATCAATCAAGGTAAATTACATGGATTTTGTCCTTGTAAGTTCAGATGGAGAACAATTTGCAGCATTACCACCCTATGAAATAGAAGATTCTATTCAAGATTTAAGCCCTCGTGCTAACCATGATATTATAACTCCTGATTTTTTTTACGAAGGGTTTTCAATTGCACCTTATTATTTTCCCCGGTATGAAGGAATAGATGCATTTGATGGAAATTTTCACTATAGTCCGGATTATCATGACAATTACTATCATTATTGGGCAGAAATTCCACTTCCAACAATTGAAATGCTCCAGCAGGCACTTCCTGAAGGGGTTATTCAAGACAAAGGAAAAGTAACTGGTTTCCTTTATTTTGAAGTTGTTCCCGATAATATTCAACAAATAAATTTCAAAATGAATGTAGTAGACTCAGAAAATGAAAATAGATTAGGCACTCTTACTATACCCTTTCTTGCCTATTAATTTCCTTGATCGTAATTAACTATTACTGTAGGTGTTACAGGCATGGATTGACAGGTTAAAATATATCCTTGTTCCACTTCATGATCCAAAAGTGCATAATTCACCTTCATTACCACTTTGCCTTCAATGAGCTTAGCTCTGCAAGTACAGCAGGAACCGCCCCTGCAGGCATAAGGTGCGTCAACATTTGCTTCGAGTGCAGCATCAAGAATTACATCATCTGCGCCAAGAGTAACTACAGTTTCCTCGCCATCACATATTATAGTTACTCGACTCTCAAAAGCAGAGTTTTCTGCAATATTTGCATCATGCTTTTCAATCACCTCTGAAGTATCTTCAGGAGGTGTGAAATATTCAAGATGTATCCTGCTTTTATCTACTTTCAAAATATGTAATGAATCCACAACACTACTCATCATTCCGGAAGGACCGCAAATCAAGTATTCATTATCTTCATTTAAATTAATAAATCGTTCAAGTAAATTTTTATTTTTCTCAGGTATCATAATACCCATAAACAAAGGATCTTTTTTATTTTGTTCCTGTTCAGGGTGATTTAATATGTGATGTATTTTTAATCTTTCTTTATAATTTTCTTCTAGTTTATCCAGTTGGGATTTAAAAATAATAGAAGCCTCATCCTGATTTCCATAGAACATGGTTATTCTACTTTTTGGTTCAGCCTCTAAAGTTGTTTTTAATATAGATAACATAGGAGTAATGCCACTTCCTCCGGCAAATAAAACATAATGTTTATTATTTGAAGCATTAAGTGGAGTATAGAAATTACCCATTGGTGGCATTGCTGGTAAAGTATCACCTACTTTTAATGTTTCATTAAAATAAGTGGAAACTCTTCCTTCAACAACTTTTTTTACAGCTATTCTGATTTCATTATCAGTAAGCGGACTGGTACAAATGGAATAAGACCTTCTTAACTCCTGACCATCAACATTTACCTTAAAAGTTAAATATTGTCCCTGAGTAAATTTGAAGGAATCAATTGCTTCCTGAGGTATATTAAAAGCTACGGATACACTATCTGCAGTTTCTCTCGTTATATCGGATACTTGTAAATTAAAAAATTTTGCCATTTTTGTCATTATCAAATTTTAAAAGTGCAAAAATATAATTTTCTAAAGGAAATAACAGAAAGAATATCAATTTCCTAACATATTAAATAAAAAAGATGATTTTTATTATGCATTTTTTGATTTGCCAAAAGCGTATATATTACTAAATTTGCCATCAATCCCCATATTACAGATAAAATTATGGAAGAAACACAAAAACTAGAGAATTTCCAGGCCAGAATTGACAAAGGCCTTAAAATTGAACCTAAGGACTGGATGCCGGAAAAATACCGGAAACAGTTAATTCGAATGATATCACAGCATGCACATTCGGAAATAGTTGGTATGCTGCCTGAGGCTAACTGGATAACCAGGGCACCAAGCTTAAGAAGAAAAGCCATTTTGTTGGCCAAAGTTCAGGATGAAGCAGGACATGGACTGTATTTATATAGTGCAGCTGAAACCCTTGGCATTGATCGGGGAGAATTACTGGAACAACTTTATTCAGGAAAAGCAAAATATTCAAGCATATTTAATTATCCTTCCCTTACCTGGGCAGATATAGGCGCTATTGGTTGGCTTGTAGATGGTGCTGCCATTATGAATCAAACTATGCTTGCAAAAGGATCCTATGGACCTTATTCAAGAGCCATGGTTAGAATTTGTAAAGAAGAAAGTTTCCACAACAGACAAGGTTATGAAATTATGTTAACCCTTGCTAACGGAAGTCCTGAACAAAAAGAAATGGCTCAGGATGCCTTTAACAGATGGTGGTGGCCATCCATTATGATGCTTGGCCCTTCTGATATTGATTCAACCAATACAGATGAATTAATGCGATGGAAAGTAAAATTAGAAAGCAATGATTCAATTAGACAAAGGTTTATAGATCGCACCGTGCCTCAAGCTGACTTTTTAGGACTTACAGTACCCGATAAAGATTTAAAATTCAATGAACAAACAGGCCATTATGAACATGGACCAATAGATTGGGATGAATTTTTTAATGTTATTAAAGGAAACGGCCCATGCAATAAAGAGAGAATAAAGGCACGAACCAGTGCAGATAGAAAAGGATTATGGGTAAGAGAAGCGGCAAATGCTTATGCTGAAAAACAAAGATTAAAATCAATAAGCAAGGAACAAGTATCTTAAAAGAAATTTTTAAAATAATTTTTAAATTAACTAACAATGTCTGAAACAACAATAAATAATCCACAAGGTAAACTATGGGAAGTATTTGTACAGGTAAATCCAGGCTTACCTCACAAACATGCAGGAAGTGTTCATGCACCTGATGCTGAAATAGCCCTTCAAAACGCAAGAGATGTATACACTCGCAGAAGTGAAGGAATAAGTATTTGGGTAGTTCCTTCTGAAGTAATTGTTGCTTCGGCAAGTGAGGACAGCGGTTCGTTTTTTGACCCGGCTAATGATAAAGCTTATCGCCATCCTACATTTTACACTATTCCTGATGGTGTAAAACATTTATAAATTGGATAAATTTCTACAAAAATGACTGAAATAAATAAAGCCTTATTTGAATATTGTTTACGTTTAGGAGATAGTTCTTTAATTCTTGGGCATCGCTTGTCTGAATGGTGCGGCCATGGACCTGTTTTAGAAGAAGACATAGCACTTATTAATATTTCTTTAGACCATATTGGAAGGTCAATTAATATTCTTAATTATGCCGGACAAGTGGAGGGCAAAAACAGAACTGAAGATGATCTTGCTTACCACAGAAATGAAAGAGATTTTAGAAACCTTTTAATTACTGAACATCCCAATAAAGATTTTGCTTTTACCATTGCAAGACAATTTTTCTTTGATACTTATTCTTTCTTCCTTTATGAGGAACTAAAAAACAGCAAAGATGCTACAATAGCTGCCATTGCTGAAAAAGCACTAAAAGAAATCACTTATCATTTAAGACATAGTAGTGAGTGGATGTTAAGGCTTGGTGATGGAACTCTTGAAAGCAAAGAAAAGGTTCAAACTGCGGTAAATGAACTTTGGAGATTTACAGGAGAATTATTTTTAATGGATCAAGTAGATGAGATACTTATTAAGGAAGGGATTGCCATTGACTTAAACCTTGTTAAATCAAAGTGGGAAAATAAAATTTCAGAAATCCTTGAAAAGGCTACTCTTGATAAACCCATAGAAACTCATATACATTCAGGCAGTCAAAAAGGAGTTCATACTGAACATCTTGGTTTCCTTCTTGCAGAAATGCAATACTTACCACGGACTTATCCTAAAGCTAAATGGTAATTTAATATAAACAAATCCTTTCCGTACTTATCTAAACTTAAAAAAGGGATTTGTAACATTCATGAAAACAGCAATAAATGAAGCAGAAATATGGAATTTACTGGCAGATGTACCTGATCCGGAAGTTCCTGCTATTAATGTTGTTGAACTTGGTGTTGTAAGAGCTGTTGAATTAAAAGAAGATGCTATAATTATTACCATTACCCCTACCTATACAGGTTGCCCTGCAATGAAAACCATTGAGGAGGACATAGTATCAAGACTTAAAAAAGGAGGTATTCTTAATGTTACAATAAATACCATTTTAACTCCAGCCTGGACAACTGATTGGATCACTGAACAAGGTAAAGAAAAGTTAAGAAAATATGGAATAGCTCCCCCTTTACATTCATCTGAGGATAAAAACCTGCTTTTAGGAAAAAACAAAACTATAAATTGTCCTTTATGTGGTTCTTCTGATACCATAATGCAAAGCCAATTCGGGTCTACAGCTTGCAAGGCTTTATACAAATGCAAAAGTTGCCTTGAGCCTTTTGACTATTTTAAATGTATTTAAATTTTAAATTATGGATTTTATTAAATACGAGGTTGAACATTCTGTTGCATTTATAACTCTTAACCGGGCTGATGTATTAAACAGCTTTAACAGGCAAATGGCATTTGAATTACAAGATGTTTTGGATAAATGCCGTGATGATAAAAATATCAGATGTATTTATTTAACTGCTGAAGGAAGAGCATTTTGTGCAGGTCAAGATCTGGCAGAAGCTATTTCTAAGGACGGACCAGAGCTTCAAAACATCGTTAAAGAACATTATAATCCTATTATTGAAAAAATACGCAATATTGAAAAACCAGTAATATGTGCGGTTAATGGCGTTGCTGCAGGCGCAGGTGCCAATATTGCTCTTGCATGTGACATTGTTTTTGCAGGGGAATCTGCCTCATTTATTCAAGCATTTAGTAAAATCGGACTTATACCTGATAGCGGAGGCACATTTTTTCTGCCTAGACTTATTGGTTTACAAAGAGCAACTGCCTTAATGATGCTGGGAGATAAAGTAAAAGCAAGCCAAGCATTAGAATTCGGAATGATATACAAAGTACTTTCAGATGAAGTGCTTCAATCACAAGCAAGGGAAGTAGCTTTAAAATTAGCTACTATGCCAACTAAAGGATTAGGTTTAACCAAAAGAGCATTAAATCAATCTTTGAATAATGATTTAACTGCTCAATTAAAATTAGAAGAAGAATTACAAACAAAAGCCGGAAAATCATACGATTACAATGAAGGTGTTAATGCTTTTCTTGAAAAAAGACCACCGGTATTTAAAGGAGAATAAAAATGGAATTCACAAAAAATACAGTTATTGGAGTAATAGGCTCGGGAGCTATGGGATCAGGAATTGCACAAGTTGCTGCAACTTCTGGCCATCGTGTTGTATTGTATGATAGCAACGAAAAGGCTCTTGATAAAGCAAAAAACAAACTTTCTCAAACACTTGAAAAATTAATTGTAAAAGGGAAAATAGATCAGGAAACTGCCAGAAACATTTTTTTGCGAATTGTTTTTGCTCACGATATGGATTCATTTAAGGATTGTGGACTTGTAATTGAAGCCATAGTTGAAAATCTTGATATCAAACAAGCGGTTTTCCATCAAATTGAACTTATGGTAAATGATGATTGTGTTATTGCTTCCAATACTTCATCCCTTTCTATTGCCTCCATAGCGTCTGCTTGCGAGAAACCTGAGCGAGTTATAGGAATACATTTTTTCAATCCTGCTACCCTTATGCCTCTTGTGGAAATTATTCCAGGATTAACAAGTAGTGAAGCCGTTTTAAATGAAACTAAAAAATTAATTGATTCCTGGGGAAAAGTTACTGTTTTGGCAAAAGACACGCCTGGTTTTATAGTTAATAGGATTGCCCGCCCCTTTTATGGTGAAGCTATTCGCATTTATGAAGAGGGAATTGCTGATTTTGCTACAATAGATTGGGCAATGAAGGAAATAGGAGGATTCAAAATGGGGCCTTTTGAATTAATGGATTTTATTGGAAATGATATTAATTATAAGGTTACCGAAACTGTTTTTGAACAATTTTTCTATGATCCCCGATATAAACCTTCATTTACTCAAAAAAGACTTTTTGAAGCCAAGCATTTTGGTAAAAAGTCAGGTATCGGATATTATGATTATTCTGAACAGGCCGTTGCCCCTACCCCAGATAAAAATTTCGAATTGGCTGAAGGAATTTTTATGAGGATTTTTTCAATGCTTGCTAATGAAGCTATCGATGCACTTTATTGGAAAATTGCAACAAAAGAAGATATTGACCTGGCAATGACAAAAGGTGTAAATTACCCTCAAGGTTTATTGAAATGGGCTGATGAAATAGGACTTGACAAAGTTTTAAACCAAATTTCAAATCTCAGAGAAACATATTCTGAGGATCGTTACCGTCCTAGTATATTACTCAAGCGCATGGTAAAACAAGGCATTAATTTTTATTCTTAAAATGACTGAAAATATCCAGGCAAAAGAAATCGTTGATAAAATGTATTCTCTTGACTCATTTAGCCAATGGTTGGGAATTGAAGTGTTAGAGGTCAGCAAAGGTTTTTGCAAACTAAGATTGAAAGTACGTAAAGAAATGCTCAATGGTTTTTCCATTTTACATGGAGGTGTAACTTTTTCACTTGCCGATACAGCACTTGCATTTGCCTCTAATACCCAAGGAAAAATCAGTGTTTCCACAGAGGTTTCAATTTCATTTATTGAACAGGTTCATGAAAATGATATTTTAACAGCAGTGGTTCAAGAGGCAAATATTTTAGAAAGAACTGGAATTTATTTTATTACAATAAGCAACCAAAACAACATTAATGTCGCCTTGTTAAAAGGAACTGTATTTCGCACAAATAAGGATTGGACTAATAAATAATTAAAAAAATCAATGAAAGAAGCTTTTATAATTGATGCAATCAGGACACCAATAGGGAATTTTACAGGTAGTTTATCTACTTTAAGAACCGATGATTTAGCTGCTTTAGCAATCGCTAAATTAATGGAACGCAATTCCAAAGTTGATCCTGCGGCTATTGAAGATGTAATTATGGGCTGTGCCAATCAGGCAGGAGAGGACAACCGCAATGTAGCTAGAATGGCTTTGCTTTTAGCAGGATTACCTCATAC
>JALYPI010000146.1 GCA_030856445.1 Bacteroidota bacterium | reverse complement strand
TAATTTTCATCCCGCTAAGAGTTGTTTTCACCAAAATAGGTGAAAATAATTGAAATGGGAAAGTCTTTAAAGCATTAGTTTTATTGACTTCCCATTTTTTTTAGAATTCAACTTGCGGATTTAAGGTAATTTAAAAAGGAATGAATGTGTAAAAGGATATAATGAGATGTATACTATATAATAATCAGCAAGATGTATACAAGAATCAAATTTTTTAGGACTAAAAACTTATTTATTGTTTTTTCCAGCGTAAGCCAAAACGTCCTTGTCGGTAATAGTTTTATCACATAGAATAACAAGTCTTTCAATTACATTGCGTAACTCCCTGATATTTCCTGTCCAGTTTATTTGTTGTAGTGCATTTACAGCATCTTTAGAAATTGATTTTTTGGGCATGCCATATTCCTGGCATATATTTACAAGGAAATGCTCAGCAAGCATTGGGATATCTTGTTTTCTTTCATTTAATGCCGGTACATGAATGAGAATCACACTCAAGCGATGATAAAGATCTTCTCTGAAATTATTATTGGCAATTTCCTGTTTCAGGTTTTTATTTGTTGCTGCCACAACTCTAACATTAACCTTGATTTCTTTGTCTCCTCCTACCCTTGTAATTTTGTTTTCCTGCAAAGCCCTTAACACTTTTGCCTGGGCAGAATGGCTCATATCTCCAATTTCATCTAAAAACAATGTCCCCCCCTCTGCCTGTTCGAATTTCCCCTTGCGTTGATTTATGGCTGAAGTAAAAGCTCCTTTTTCATGTCCGAATAGTTCGCTTTCAATTAGCTCAGAAGGTATAGCAGCACAATTAACTTCTACCATAGGCCCATTCGCCCTGTTGCTTTTTTCATGAATCCATCGCGCCACAAGTTCCTTGCCTGTTCCATTATCCCCGGTAATTAAAACACGTGCCTCAGTAGGTGCAACTCTTTCTATCATCTCCTTAATTTCCGTTAAAGGTTGGGAATCACCAATCATGTCAAAAGCTTTTTTAATTTTTCTTTTTAACACTTTTGTTTCAGAAAGTAAAGATGATTTATCTATTGCATTTCGAATTGTAATCATTAATCGATTCAAATCCAAAGGCTTGGCTATAAAATCGAATGCTCCCTTTTTTATTGCTTCAACAGCTGTTTCAATAGTGCCATGACCAGAAATCATTACTACTGGAACATCTGGGGAAATCTCCATTATTTTATCCAATACTTCAATGCCATCCATTTTTGGCATTTTAATATCGCACAGAATTACATCATACTTCTGCTTTTTAATTAAAGACAAACCCTGCATGCCATCAGCAGCTTCGTCAACAGAAAATTTTTCGTATTCCAAAATATCAATAAGTGTTGATCTTATTGGTTTTTCATCATCTATTACAAGAATTCTAGCCATATATTAAAAATTCAAACTCGAAATTTTCAGCTAAATTATAAAAAGCAGCCTTAAAAATATAAATATCTCTTTTAAAACTTTCTTGAAAATTCAAAAAACAAGATATAACAGCACTTATGAGGATTTGTTAAAAGTTTGTAAATTTTGTAAATTAGATATAGGAAAACAAATTATAAACTAAATGTAAAATATTATGAATCATCAGCATCAATATACATTAGAAAAGCTTAAGAAAACAAAATCAGTAGAAATGAGTGAGGATAAAGGAATTTGGGGCAAGAGGTTCTTTCCTTCTAATTTCATGCGTGGTTTTGATCCCTTTGTTCTTTTAGATGAATTTTTTGTAGAGCCTCCAGGAGAACTTCCAACTCAAATTAATCAGGGTTTTGAATGTATAACCTATGTACTTGACGGAGAAATTGAGTTTAAAGATACCGATGGTAATGTAAGAACAATAACTGATGGAGGTGTACAACGTTTTATAGCTGGAAAGGGAGTGCAAAATTCATTTAGGCCGGTAACCAATGGTGTTAATCATGGATTAAGATTATGGATTAAACTGCCCTCAGAAATGAAAGGCACTGAAACTTCCTTTCAGTACCTTGAAGCAAAAGATATTCCTTATGAAGAAAACGCTACAAAATTTATCAGGAAAATAGCGGGAAGAAAATCACCACTTACTTTACATGGCAATGTGCAGTTTAATGATGTTACGCTTGCAAAAAAAGCTTTTCATAAATTTTCTTTTTCTGAAAATGAAAGGGGCTTTATATATGTGATTACGGGAATCAACGGTTCCATTCGTATTAATGACATTATAATTGAGCCTGGTGAGGGAATGTTTTTTGAAAACCTTCATGAATTAATGATTATTTGCCGTGATAAAGCATGCAGGTTTATTTTTGTTACAGGAATTCCTTATGGGGAACCAATTAAAATTAAAGATGGAGTTGTAGAATAACTTAAAAAATCATTCATACAAAACTAAGATTATAAATATTCAGGAGAATCAGCTAAGGACCTTCTAAATGAATTTACCAGATGGCCCACTTGGATGTGGGCCAATTGGGAAATGGTGGCACTTGTAGAGTGGCTAAAAGCATTCAATTATAATGTAGAGAAGAAAAAACATCGGAATGACGGGGCTTTTTAAAACTACCCTTCACAAATAAAACTGGACAACAAGATTACGAAGATAAATCTCTAATCTTTTTACACAATAACTAAAAACCAAAAAAATGATAAAAATACTAGATGAAACAAAAGGAGAATTAATTGCCATTGAAATAAAAGGGAAAATAACTAAACAGGATTTCAATGTATTTAATCCAGTTTTAGAAAAGACTATCAAAAATTTTGATAACCCTAAAATTTATATGGAAATTCATGAAATTGATATGCCTACATTTCAAGCAATGTGGGAAGATGTGAAAAATATCCCCACATACAACAAATTGGAAAGGTTAGCTGTAATTGGTACTAAAGATTGGCATGAGACTATGGCAAAGCTTTTTGGAAAGTTAATTTCTCCAGAGGTTAAATATTTTGATTATGATCATAAGAATGATGCTAGGCAGTGGCTAAAATCCTATTCTTTTCATGAAACAACTTAATTGCTTTACAGACTAAGAACTTTATATAAAAGAACAAGGACTATATATCTTTTACAGAAATCAATAATCAATTCTAGGATTGATATATTTTAAAGACTTCATTTGCTTGTAAAAAAAAACACTGGTACAAGCTCAAGCTTTTACGAAAATTCTATTATTAAGCACTGTTTTCAAACTTGTCTTTCTTGCTGAAAGTATTGATTTTGTTTTTGCCGAAAGTTATTATTTGTTTTAAAAAAATAAGCCATCAGCGTATGCTATTATGTGTGCAAACATTGCTTTTTCCTTTATAAGCCCATTAAATAAACCTACCTTTTTTGTTTTAAAAGTATTTTCAGCAGAGGAAGGCATCCAGCACACATTTTTCCCGTTTTCCTGCATATAAACATTAATGGCAATTTCCAATTGATAACCCATTACCTTTTTTGTCAGCACTTTTATTTATAAATTTTAAATATTATGCCATAATTCAAAGTAACTTCAAGAATAGTAATATAGCTTTATTATAGGAAAAGCTGATAAAGAAGTTTACATGATTTAAATTTATTCTAGTGGAAACAAATCCACTTATTAGGTAGTTTAGTTCTAAAAAAAGCTATATTCTTCTTCTTTTTCTTTCTAAAAGTATAAGATTTAGCTCTCTGCTTGTTTGTCCTGCAACTGAAGTGTTTTCTTCCGCTCTCCTTATTAGGTAAGGAAGAATTTCTTTAACTGGACCATAAGGAACATACTTTGCCACATTATAACCTGCCTTTGCAAGATTATAACTAATATGATCACTCATACCCAGTAGTTGAGCAAAATATACATGAGGATGATTGGATCGTATTTCAAATTTATTCATTAACTCTGTTAGGTATAAGGTGCTGGATTCATTGTGAGTCCCTGCGCAAATTGCTACTTTGTCAAGGTTTTCAATGCAATAAAGCAATACCTGATCATAATCATTATCCGATGAAAGCTTATCAACATGAATAGGAGAGGCATAGTCCAAATCAATTGCCCTTTTCCGCTCTTTTTCCATATAAGCACCTCGTACTACTTTTACTCCAATAAAAAAATCCTCTTTTTTAGCAAGCTCTAAAAGTTCTTCCAGGTAAGCAATGCGTCCGGTACGATACATTTGTAGAGTATTATAAACAATGGCCTTTTTATTATTGTATTTTCTCATCATCTCTAATACAAGTTCATCAATTGCATCTTGTATCCAGCTTTCTTCCGCATCTACCAATACAGATTCACCCAAATCATAAGCTGTTTTGCATATAAAATCCATTCTTTGGATTACCCTTTCCCATTCTTCTTTTTCTATATCGGTTAAAGTTAATTTAGAATTTACTTTTTCAAGTAAATCAAACCTGGCAATTCCGGTCATTTTAAATACGCTGAAGGGTAAATTCTTACTGGTTTTTGTTTTTTCTAAAGTAGCTACTACTTCTGCTGCAGTTTTTTCGAATTCAACTTCAGATTTATTTCCCTCTATGGAGTAATCTAAAATTGTTTTAATGTTGTATTTGGCAAGTGAAGTTATAGTGGGATCACACTCTTCAATTGTTTCTCCTCCACAAAACTGTTTGAAAATTGTTGCTTTAATAAGGCTTTTAATAGGCAGATTTAGCTTAATGGAAAAATTGGTAAGCGCTCTGCCAACCTTAACAAGCTGATTGCTTGACACCATTTTAAAGAGCAAATATGCCCTTGTAAGATCAGAATCGGATTTACCTGAAAAAGCTATTTCTGTATTATCAAATGATATTTTCATAAAAAGATATTCCTTGAGTCACTCTACTAACAAAGTTCAACTTGCGCAAATATAACAGGATTATACACACAAAAAATCAATTATTATGTTGAAATATTCCATTTAATAAAATAAAATCTATCTTTTTCTTAAGATTATTTAAAACTCCTCTGTAATAGCCTAGAGAAAATTATTTTAAAACTCTTTAAATAAAATAAGTCTTATCTTAACAATGCCTTTTGAAAATAAAAAAGTCAAGTAAATTACAGATTCAAACGGTTAAAATTATAATCAACTATTGTTCAGTATGATATTATAAACACAAAATTGTTAACTTTATGTGTAAACTTTTTAAATTTGCAATGCAGCGATTTTAATATAAAAAGAAGATAAATAGTTCTTATTAATTTTTTCTGGAGAATATTCTACTATGCAAACAATCACATCAGAAAACTACAATGTTTATATTGGCAAAGATGTTTTTAATCAAATCAATGATTATTTAGCCCATAATATTTACAGTAAAATATTTATACTGGTGGATGAAAACACCATGAATTTTTGTCTTCCTGAATTAATAAGTAGGGTTGAAAAATTCAAAAAAGCTGAAATAATTGAAACTGAAAGCGGAGAGGAAAATAAAACCATCGACATTTGTATTCAAATGTGGAAAGCGCTTACAGAATTAAAAGCGGACAGAAAATCACTTATTGTTAATCTAGGAGGAGGAGTTCTTTCTGATTTAGGAGGGTTTACTGGTTCTACATTTAAAAGAGGCTTGCATTATATTAATATTCCAACCACATTATTGGCTCAAGTTGATGCTTCCATAGGTGGAAAAACAGGAATTGATCTTGATAATTTAAAAAACCAGGTAGGGCTGTTTTCCAATCCAAAGGCGGTTTTTATATATCCTCCTTTTTTGAATACCTTAAGCAAAAAGCAAATTCTTTCAGGATTTGCCGAAGTCATCAAACATTCACTTATTGCTGACAAAAACTATTGGGAACTCATAAAAGAATTCAAACCTGCAAATCCTGATTGGGAAAATATAATTTGCAGTTCAGTGGAAATAAAAAACAAAATAGTTTCCCAGGATCCTGAGGAAAAAAATCTTAGAAAGTCTTTAAACTTTGGGCATACCATCGGGCATGCTTTTGAAACATATTTCATGGAATTAGGAGAACACTCTTTATTGCATGGAGAGGCAGTGGCAGCAGGTATGTTTTGCGAAGCTTTTTTGTCCTATAAAATAGCGGGGTTAGAACATACTAAACTTGATGACATTTGTGAATTTTTGCTAAAAATGTATAAACCTATACCTTTTTCACCATCCCAAACAGATCGACTCATAGAAATTATGCAACAGGATAAAAAGAATGAAAACGGAAATATCCTGTTTACACTCATCTCGAACATTGGATGTGCAGTAATTAATAAAAAATGCAGCGCGGATCTTATTTGTAAATCTCTTCAATTCTATCAAATGCGTACCTCTATGATAGCTTCAGATTTTTAATGGAAAATGCAATTTATATAAAAAAAAACAAGGGTGAGATTTTAGCAAAGGTAAATTTACCTGCTTCAAAAAGTATAACCAACAGAGCTCTTATTATTAATTCTCTATCTGGAGGAGTAATAAATATTATTAATCCTTCTGATGCTCAGGATTCCATTATTTTACATGAGCTTTTGAATGAAAAGCGAGATATTTATAATGTAGGCCACGCTGGCACTGTTATGCGATTTCTTACTGCATTATTTGCAATAAAAGAAGGCCAAATCATTTTAACGGGTTCCGAAAGAATGAAGCAAAGGCCGGTAAAAGAATTAACTCAAGCATTAATTTCTCTTGGTGCTGATATTCAATACATGGAAAAGGAAGGCTATCCTCCTTTAAAAATAAGCGGCCAAAAGCTTCATGGAGGTAAAATCAATATTGATTCTAGTATTAGCAGTCAGTTTATTTCCTCAATTCTAATGATTGCTCCTTATCTTGAAAATGGGCTTGAAATAAATCTGGAGGGAAAAATCATTTCCGCTCCTTATATTGAAATGACTATTAATATGATGAGAAATTGTGGTATTCTAGTTGAAAAAAAAGATAAGCTGATTTTAGTAAAACAAGGAATTTATAAGCCTTCCAATATAAATGTTGAAAAGGACTGGAGTGCTGCATCATATTGGTACCAAGTTGTTGCTCTATCTAACAAAGCCACAATCACACTAAATGGTTTATCAAAAAAAACAGTTCAAGGAGACAGTGAACTAGACACTATTTTCAAAAACTTTGGTGTTCATTCACAAGAATCAGAGGAGGGTATTGTTCTGAAAAAATTAAACCACCCAATAGTAACTCAATTTGATTTTGATTTTAGCAATTGTCCTGATCTTGCTCAAACTGTTGCCGTTACTATGGCAGCCAAAGGGATAAAAGGAACTTTAACCGGGCTTAAGAGTTTAAAAATAAAAGAAACGGACAGAATAATAGCCTTATCTTCAGAACTTAAAAAATTAGGAGTTCAAACAAGATGCGGTCCTGACTTTATTGAAATATTCTCAAGTAAAATTAATAATCCAGGTGTATCAATTGAAACCTACCAGGATCACCGCATGGCAATGGCCTGTGCTCCTCTTGCTTCTATTTTAGGGGAAATAAAAATTAAAAATCCAGGAGTTGTTAAAAAATCTTACCCGGGATTTTGGATTGAACTCGAAAACGCTGGCTTTGAGATTACTGTTTAAATTCAGTTAAAACTGTATACCCCAAAGGCTTTCCATTTCTGTTATATGACTCCGACCTTACAACTCCATATTTTACTGAATACCACTCAATAGTACTGCTGATTATTTTCAAAGGGATAATAGTGGTTGTGATCATTTCCATATCATAAGAGATTTTATGAGTATCGAAAGTTCCTGCCTCTGTTGTTATTTGTTCAGAAGCTTGAACATTCCTGTTATATATTTTAAGCTCTATAGTAGCTATTTTTATTCCTTCGCTAGTAATTCTCATTTTTAAATTTCCATCAGGCAATTGTTGACCAGGTTTTAAATTGGAAGGCAATTGAAGTAAATTATTTTCTATTTCCATGTCCATATTTTCAAATCCTGCCATGCTTTGCTGATTCAGTAGTGAACGCAAATCAATGTAAATAACATCATCTTTACATAACATAGTAACCTCACCACCTCCAGATGGCTTATCTTTATTATCAAAAATTTCATTTTTCACTAGGGCTTCTACCCCCCCATCTTTGTTTGTTACTTTAATAATATTATTTTTTGAAGTTGAAGTTAACTTCTCTTTATTATTATAGTTTTTAAGGGTATAGGATGTTCCTTCTTTTAAGAGTTCAAGCTGTTCACAAGCTTGGCTATATGCTTTGTCTTGTAAAATAAAAAGGCATATTAATACAACAATTAATCTGAATGTAGCTTTGATTTTCATTATTTTAGAATTAGTTGGAAATAAAATTAACCTTTTATTAATACAAAGTAAAGTAATTAATTTAAAAATTTACACTATTAATTTTGTGAAAATTCATAATATTCAAACCTTATTAATTACGCTTAATTTTGTCTTTTACACAAACATTTTTTGTACCATATTTTTAAATTTAATCAGGTAGAATTTAATAAAAGATGCATAGCTTGGAGAATACTGGCTTAGGTTAAATTTATTGTGGAAGGAATTAAATTAAAACAGCCCCTAGCAATTAAGGCTTGATAGCCCTTACCATTTCTCGTTTTCCCGGAGGCCCGGGTAAAGTTTCTACTATGAATCCCGCTTTTTTGAGTGTGCGCTTAAATTCTCCTTTTGCACAATAAGAGGTTAATATACCCCCGGGAAGCATTAAATTAAATAACTTAGTGAAGACTTCTAAAACCCACATTTCAGGTTGAGCTGAGGGGGCAAAAGCATCAAAATAAACCATATTGAATTTTCCGTTCAAACCCACAGTCTCAATTTTTTGCTGCATCTTCATTAATTTAAAATTCTCATTTATTTCAATCCACTGATCCATTTTTGAGCTATGCATGCTTAAAAATTCTTCCTGATACTGGAGCTTGTTTAAGTTTTGTGTATAATTTAATTTATGAACTATATTCAAATCAAGAGGAAAAGGCTCTAATGCAGTATACTGTATTTTTAAACTGTTTTTCCTGGCATATTGAGCAGTTAAAAAACCATTTAAAGCAGTTCCAAAGCCAATTTCAAGAATTGAGATTTCTTTATTGGGGATAGCTTTAAGGCCAGCAGCAATAAAAACATGCTCCGATTCCTGAATAGCTCCATGAAGGGAATGATAATGTTGATGAAAATAAGGGTGCAAAACCGTATGAGAACCATCTTTGGTAATTAGCAAATGGTTATCGGCAATCATTTCTGACATCTGTTATTATAGTTAAATTTAAATAATATTCACTTCCCGCTCAAGATTCACTTCAAATTTACTATATACAGACTTTAGAATTTCATCGGAGATTTCAAAGATTTCAGTTCCAGAAGCATTACCATAATTAACAAGCACAAGAGCCTGATTTACATGTACTCCTGCATCGTTTTTTCTGTATCCCTTCCATCCGCATTGCTCAATGAGCCAGCCAGCAGCCAGCTTATAGGTTTTATTTGCCTGAGGATAAGAAGGAATTTCCGGGAAAAATGTTTTTAAATGTTCATAATGCGATTGTCCTACAACAGGATTTTTAAAAAAACTTCCTGCATTTCCAATTAATTTAGGATCGGGCAATTTGCTTGAACGAATATTGCAAACAGCCTTACTAATAGCGGCAATGGATAATTCCTTTACATTCATGGCTTCCAGTTCCTTGTCTATTGCTCCGTAACTGGTATTAAATTGTGGTACTTTTCTTAATTTATAGGTAACAGAGCTAATAATATATTTGTTCTTATTTATGTTTTTAAAAACGCTTTCCCTGTAACCAAATTTACAATCGGAATTGCTGAATGTATGCAACTCACCGGTACTAATTTCAACCGCTTCCAGAGATTCGAAAACATCTTTAATCTCCACTCCATAAGCTCCAATGTTTTGCATTGGACTTGCTCCTACATTTCCGGGTATAAGAGATAAATTTTCAACTCCTGCATAATTATTCTTTATGCAATGCAAAACAAACTGATGCCAGTTTTCCCCCGCACCTGCTTTTACGTAATAAAAATCAGCGTCTTCTCTGAGCAGTTCTATACCTTTTATATTGTTTTTGATTATAATTCCATCAAAATTTCCGGTAAACAATAAATTGCTTCCTCCCCCAAGAATCAATCTCTGTAAATTCTTAATATTGCTATCAGACAGGAGTTCCTGAATTTCTTCTATGGAATGAACAGCACTATAATATTTGCTTAAAGCCTGTATTCCAAAGCTGTTAAAATTTTTAAGGTGAAAGTTTTCAGTAATCTGCATGTTTTGTCATTAAAAAGTCTGAATAAGCACCGGAGTTCAAAGCAAAGGTAAAATGAAAATTGAATCCTTGAAATCTTGTTGCGTGTATTTTTCTATTTTTGCAGCCTTTAGCTTTAATTATTGAAAGAATAAAATATTATTATTCTTAAAAAGAAAAATAGTGATTAAAATTGCATGCCTGTTAAATCAGACCAATAAAAATAATGAAAAGAGTAATTGTTTCTGTTATAAATGACTTAGTTACCGATCAGCGGGTGAATAAGGTATGCAGTACGCTTACAGAAAATGGTTTTGATGTATTACTTGTGGGCAGAAAGCTAAAAACAAGCTTATCCATGGATGTCAGAGCTTACGAAACCCATAGAATGAAGCTTATTTTTACAAAAGGCTTTCTTTTTTATGCTGAATATAATATCAGGCTGTTTTTCTTCTTATTAATCAAAAAAGCAGATATATACCATGCCAACGACCTTGATACACTGTTACCTAACTATTTATTGTCTAAACTAAAAAACAAAGCATTGGTTTATGACTCACATGAATATTTTTGCTTTGTTCCTGAATTAATTAACAGGCCAATGGTACAAAATGTATGGCTAAAAATCGAGCAATGGATTTTTCCTAAATTAACTTATGTATTTACCGTAAACGACAGCATTGCTGAAGCTTATGAAAAACATTACCAGGTAAAACCTTTAGTTATTAGAAATGTTCCTTCCAAAAAAACCTTTGAAAACATTGCTTTAAAAACACGGATTGAATTAAATTTGCCTGAGAACAAGTCCATAATACTTTTGCAGGGAGCGGGTATAAACATTAACCGGGGTGCGGAAGAAGCACTTATGGCCATGCAATACATTCAAGATGCTGTATTGGTAATTATTGGCGGAGGTGATGTTTTAAATAAATTAAAAGAAATTACCCATAAATTACAACTTGAAAACAAAGTGATTTTTAAAAGTAAAATGCCTTTTAATCAATTGATTCAGTATACAAGGTGCGCGGATGCAGGAATTACTTTGGACAAGGCCGATAATCCAAATTATGCTTTTAGTCTTCCCAATAAATTATTTGACTACATTCATTCTGGCATACCTGTTCTTGCTTCCGGGCTTATTGAAATTAAAAAAATATTTTCCCGTTACAATGTGGGCGAATTAATTGATAACCATAATCCTGAACATATTGCTGATAAATTAAATTTCATGATTCATAATAAAGAAATGCATGCCCTTTGGCGAGAGAATGCTCTTTTAGCTTCTATGGAGTTTAATTGGGAAAACGAAAGTTTGAAACTTACTCAGGTATATAATAAATTATAATTTTATCGAAAAGCATTTACATATAATTTCCTTTGATATTCCATATCCTGCTGATTATGGAGGCGTAATTGATGTTTTTTATAAAATCAAGGCCTTAAGTGAGAGAGGAGTAAAAATTCACCTGCATTGCTTTGAATACGGAAGGCAGCCTAAAGAAGAATTAAAAGAGTATTGTTCAAAAGTAAGTTATTACAAAAGAAAGAATGATCTTTTAAAATTCATTGGACGCACTCCCTATATAATCAAAAGCAGAAGTTCAGAGGAATTAATGAAAAACCTGCTTTGCGATGATAACCCTATTTTAATGGAAGGACTTCATTGTTGCTTTTATTTGGATGACCAAAGATTATCAGAAAGAAAAAAAATAGTGCGCACACATAACGTGGAACAGCACTATTATCAAAAGCTTTCACAAGCAGAGAGAAATCCTATAAAAAAAATATATTTCTTACAAGAAGCTGCTAAACTTGAATCTTTTGAGAAAAAGCTACTAAATGCTTCTGCTTTAGCTGCAATTTCTGTCTTGGATACCGAATTCTACCTTCAAAAACATAAAAACACAAAAACTATTTCTGCTTTTCATCCTGATAACAAATTAAGCATTGTTGCAGGAAATGGTGATTTTGTATTGTATCATGGCAATCTTTCGGTGGGAGAGAATAATGCTGCGGCTCTTTTTTTAGTAAAAGAAATTTTTAGTAAAATTAATACCTCTTTTATAATTGCAGGGAATAAACCTACTGAAGAACTGAAATTAGAGGCTGAGAGATATGACAATATTCAACTAATTGATAATTATTCCACGAAGCAAATCACTGATTTAATAAGAAAAGCACATATTAACCTGCTTCCGACTTTTCAAGCCACAGGCATCAAATTAAAATTACTATCAGCTCTGCATAATGGCCGGTTTTGCCTGGTTAATTCTCCCATGGTAAAAGGTACAGGATTGGAAAAGTTTTGCATTATAAAAGACAGTCCAAGTGAGATCATCTCTGAAATAAAAAATTTAATGTTACTCCCCTTTTCAAACCAAGACATTAAATTAAGAGAGGAGCTTTTAACTGGAGATTTCTCTAATGCTGTTAATGCGGATAGGTTGATAGAGATTATAGAGGATTAGATGTATAATAAAACATCTAAGTCCAAAAATCCTTAAGCAGATAATTTCGAATCCAAAATCCTACCGTTTTCACATTTAATTGTTCGTGCAGGAAATTTATCAAAAAGGGCATAATCATGGGAAGCCATAACTACAGCTCTTCCACTTTTGCTTATTTCAAACATAAGGTTCATTATCCCTTCAGAAGTTTCAGGATCAAGGTTTCCAGTGGGCTCATCGGCAAGAATAACATCAGGATTGTTTAAAAGTGCGCGTGCAACTGCAACTCTTTGCTGCTCACCCCCAGATAATTCATGAGGCATTTTAAAGTCTTTTGTACTTAAACCTACTTTTGCCAATACATCTTTAATGCGCATTTGTATTTCATTCTTGTTTTTCCAGCCTGTTGCCTTTAAAACAAACATAAGGTTATCATATACTGAACGGTCGGACAGTAATTGAAAATCCTGGAAAACAATTCCTAACTTTCTTCTTAAAAAAGGAATTTCCTTAGATTTTATTTTTCTTAAATCAAATCCAGCAATTTGTGCATCGCCTTCTGTTAATTTCAAATCAGCATATAAAGTGCGCAGGATACTGCTTTTTCCACTTCCTGTTCTACCAATAAGGTAAACAAATTCACCTTTTTCAATCTTCATATTCACCTCTGCCAAAACCAGGTTGCTTTTCTGGAAGATGGAAAGATTAGTTAATTCTATTATGGTTTCACCTGTCATTTCACTTAATTTTGATTAACTGGAAAATAATTTAACGGATATTTCAGTTTAATAATGCAAATATCGGCATTTTCTTTCTTTACAAAGAAAAAATTTAATTTTTTGACCTGCATCAATTTTAACATTAAAACGTTGATAACTTATCTCCCATTAAAAATATGACACTAAGGCTGTTTTTATCTTTGTTGAGTTTAAAAAACCATATTTTGAATAAACTAAAGATTTTTATTGCACTTATTCTTATCGCTATAATGTTAATTATGGCTGGTGCTGCTTCTGCACAGCAAACTGCTGTACACACAGATCCTGATAAAGATTACAAACTTGCCCTTGAATTATATAACAAAGAAAAGTTTGCAGCAGCCAGATCTTTATTTGAAAAAGCTGTTTCTTCTAATAAAGATGCCCATTCAGAAATTAAAATAAACTGTGATTTTTATTCTGCCATGTGTGCAGTAGAACTTTTTCACAATGATGCTGAGGATAAATTAAATACTTTTATTGAAAATCACCCTGAAAGCCCGAAAGTTGGCATTGCCATTTTCAAACTTGGAAACTATCATTACAGGAAGAAAAAATATAAAAATGCAATTGAACAATATGAATTGGTTGATATTTATGAGTTAACCACTGATGAGCTTGCAGAATTTTATTTTAAAGCTGGTTATTCCTATTATGAAACAGAACAATATGATCAGGCATCAAAAATGTTTTTTGAAATTAAAGATGTTGATACCCGCTATACCAATCCTGCTAATTATTATTATTCGCATATTTCTTATACAACTAAAAATTACGAAACAGCTCTTGTAGGATTTCAAAAGCTTCAAAACGAACCTGTTTTTGGACCTATTGTACCTTATTATATTTCACAAATTTATTTTCTTCAAAAAAGATATGAAATGGTAGTTCAGTATGCTCCTCCTCTTTTAGAAACAGAGGATGTTAAAAGAGCACCTGAGGTAGCCCGTTTAATTGGTGAATCTTATTTCAAACTTAATGAATTTGAAAAATCCATTCCCTTTTTAGAACAGTTTAGAAAATCAACAGGACGTTTGTCCCGTGAGGATGCATATCAACTTGGTTTTGCTTATTTAAAAACTAAAAATTACGAAAAAGCGGTAGAGCTTTTTCAACAGGTAACAAGGGTAGATGATGAACTTGCTCAAAACGCTTTTTATCAAATAGGAAAAGCATATTTAGAGCAAGGCAACAAAAACTTTGCAAGAAACTCATTTCGCCAGGCCTCTAAACTTGAGTTTGACAAAACCATAAAGGAAGATGCTTTGTTTACTTATGCTAAGCTTTCCTATGAACTTGCAAACAACCCTTACAATGAAGCAATAGAGGCATTTAACTCCTACATAAAAGCTTACCCGGGAACTGACAGAGCAGATGAGGCCTATAAGTATCTGCTTAATGTGTTTTTCACAACCCGGAATTACAAAGAAGCATTAGTAACCATTGAAAGTATTAACAAAAAGACTAAAGATCTGGAATATGCCTATCAAAAAATGGCATATTACAGAGGGATTGATTTATTTAACACTGCTAATTTCTCTGCGGCTGTAGTTCATTTTGACAAAGCCCTGACTTATCAACTTGATAAAAACATAAATGCTCAGTCTTATTATTGGAAAGCAGAAGCCCAATATCATCAGCGCAAATATGATCAGGCTATAACCTCATACCAAACATTTTTGTTTGAACCTGGTGCAGCTGCCTTGCCTGAATATTTTGCTGCAAACTATAATCTTGGTTATGCCTATTTTAAACAAAAGAATTATCCCGCAGCAATATCCTGGTTTAGAAAATACACTGGAGTAACTCCTGTAGATGATAATAAGAAGTTGAATGACGCATTATTACGGATTGCCGATAGTTATTTTATTACTAAAAATTATGACGATGCTGTGGAATATTATGGAAAAGCAGCGAATCTACAAGGACTAAATACAGATTATGCTTTATACCAAAAAGCAATTTGCATAGGATTAACTGGAAAGCTAGAGGCGAAACTTCCTGTTCTGGAATCGGTTGTGCAAAACTATCCTGCCTCCTTTTATGCTATTGATTCTAAATTTGAAATGGGGAAAACATATTTAGCATTGGGTGATAATACCAATGCTTTAAAATATTTCCAAAAAATAATTACTGAACATCCAAACAGTTCTGTAGTTAGTAAAGCAATGGTAAAGCAAGGTCTAATTTATTTTAATCAAAATGAAGATGAAAAAGCCGTTGCCATTTATAAAAAAGTAATAAATGATTATCCTGGAACCCCTGAATCACACCAAGCCCTTGCCAATTATAAGAATGTTGCTGTGGCTCAGGGAAAAGCAGAAGAATATTCAAATTTTGTTGAAAAACTACCTTTTGCAAACGTTACACGCACTTCTCTGGATTCAACTTTCTTTGAGTCAGCAGAAGGTTTATATCTAAAAGGAGATTGTCAGGATGCTATAAATAAGTTTGAAAATTACCTTCAGAAATTTCCGGAAGGAGTCTTTTTATTGCAGGTGAATTTTTATAAATCAGAATGTCATTATTCTGCAAAGCAATACGAAAAAGCCCTTTCAGGATATGTATTTGTGCTTGGTCAGCCAAGAAATATATTTACTGAAAAATCACTTTCAAAAACAGCTTTTATTTTTTATAATCAGAAGAATTACGAAAAGGCACGTTCAACTTATGAGCAATTAGAAATAGCCTCAGAACATCCTGCTCTTTTAAAAGAAGCCCGTTTAGGATTAATGAGGACAAATTACAGTTTAAACAATCTTCAAACTGCTAAAGAGTATGCTAACAAGACACTGGTAATGGAGAACATTTCTCAGCCGGTAATTAATGAAGCCAATTTGATTCAAGCTAAAGCAGAATTGGAAGAAAATAAATTGGATATTGCATTTGAAAAATTCAAGCTTGTATCTGTAAATGCTCGTACTAATGAAATAGGAGCTGAATCAAAATACAATATGGCTTATATAAAGTATTTGCAGAAAAAACATAAGGAATCTGAAAAAGAAATTTTTGAACTTGCAGAAAAATTCTCAGCTTATGATTACTGGGTTGCAAAATCATTCATATTACTATCAGACAATTACCTGGCAATAAATGATGCTTTTCAAGCCAAGCATACCCTACAAAGTATTATTGATAACTATGAAGGCGAGGATTTAAAAGGAATTGCAAAAGAAAAGTTAAATACCATTTTAGAAGCTGAAAAACTGGAAAAACAAAATTATTCACCTGAACCTATAGAAATTCAGATGAATGAGGATAAACGTATTAATGAGCGTTTATTTAATGAAAAAAATGTAGAGGAGGAAAAAAACAATGATTAAATTTTCACAACAGATGTCAAAAACATGTTTATTGTTTTCTGCTATTGTTTTTTCAATCAGCACATTCGCTCAGGTAAAAGACAAAGATTTAGGAAGTGAACATATTGATCTATACGGGGGATTTAACCCTGTTATTTCGGATGCATCCAAGATTGGAAAAAACCCTGTAATTAATGACAGTACCGCTAAATTACCAATTAAGGATTATAATCTGATTGATAAAAAAATAAATACCAGTTTTGAAGTTGACCCCATACCTGCTGCTAAAATGAAAGGGGAGCCACTTACAAAATTATACAGAACTCATATAAAAGGAGGTTTTGGCAATTATGCCACTCCGCTTGGGGAGATTTATTTTAATTCGCTTCGTTCAAAAGAATTTTCATACCTGGCTTATCTCAAACATATTTCTTCGACTGGTTCTATTCCAAATACATTTTACAACGGTTTTAGCAAAACTGGAACTGGACTTTCAGGGAAACACTTCAAAAAAAGCCATACCATTTCCGGGGATTTTAACTATGACAGAAATGTAATGCATTATTATGGAATTCCTGGTGTTGGTTCGCAATATTATCCCCTATCTACAACTGAAATAAGCAAAGATGTAATTCGTCAAAGATTTAATTTGTTTTCAGCTGCGACAGAAGTTCAAAGCACTTATAAGGATTCAAGCAAATTACATCATCATTTTAAATTAAAGTATAATAATTATGCTGACCTTTTTGATACAGCTATTGAAAACAATCTAAGACTTGATGGCAGGGTAGGTTTTTATCATGGTAAAGAACTTATAAGTGTAGATGTAATGACTGATTATTACAAAAACTCGCTTCCTTCGGATACCACTTTTAATGCAATTATAAATGTAGGGCCAAATAAA
This sequence comes from Bacteroidota bacterium, assembly GCA_030856445.1. Lineage (GTDB taxonomy): Bacteria > Bacteroidota > Bacteroidia > JACCXN01 > JACCXN01 > JACCXN01. The sequence goes on along the minus strand of JALYPI010000146.1, from coordinate 1,694 downwards.
GAAATAGTATCCAAAGGAAAAAAATGGAGAATTAAAGTGGGAGGTGATTTTTTTGCTGGTGTAGCTACTGATGAAATTGGGAGTTTCCATTTTTATCCTGATGTTGACTTTAATTTCAATCTTATCGACAATATAATTATTCCTTACATGGGGATAAACGGACAGTTGGAAAGAAACAGTTACCGTTTATTAACCGGGATAAATCCTTTTATGAGCGCATATGCTCCTTTAAAAAATACAAATACACTTTACAATATTTATGGAGGATTAAGAGGAAGTGCTAGTTCTAAAATTACTTTTAATGTAGGTGCTGCATATAAAAAGGTAAAGGATATGGCTTTTTTCATTAATGATCCAGAAGAGTTTTTTCCTGAAAGGTTTACTGCAGTTTATGATGATGTAACAATTTTGAACTTTACCGGTGAAATAGCATATCAAAAAACTGAAAAACTTAAATTGTTGCTCAAAGGAGATTACTTCAGCTATACTATGACAAATGAACTGCATGCCTGGTATCGTCCGGATTTGGAAATTACTTTTACCTCTTTTTATAGCCTGAGAGATAAAATTATTCTTAAAGCAGATGTTTTTTATATGGGTTCACGCTACGGAACAAGACCATTTGATATTTATGGTACACAATTTTTGGCCGGTTCATTTCCAGAAAAACTTAAAGGCTTTGCTGATGTAAACCTAGGAGTTGAATACCGTTACACCAAACAACTTTCTGCATTTATCAATTTCAATAACATAGGTGCTGCCAGTTATTCCCGTTGGTATAATTACCCAATGCAGCGCTTCAACCTTTTGGGCGGGTTTAGTTATTCTTTTTAAATATTAGATCTAAGATACTAATTTAAGAATAGCTATTTAACTGCTTCAAATCAAACAGTTTAGTTATAATTAAAACTATGCTCTGTTTTTAAATATTTCCAAAAGCTCAACAGCTGCTGTATAAGAAGAAATCAACTTATCCTTGATTTTCTTTTCATATTCTGGTAAAACTGCTTTAATTTTTGATTGATTAAAAAAAGAAGATTTTAAATTTTCCAAAATAGTATCATACATCCAAAAAATGGATTGTTGCTCTCTATTGTATTCAAAATATCCTTTTGAAACAGTATGCAAATGATATTCATCTATTATTTTCCAAATACTGTCTATTCCAGTATCATTAAGCGAGGAACAGGTTTCAACTTTTGGAATCCAGCCGGATTCTGAAGGAGGGAACAAATGAAGGGCATGAGCAAATTCAGACCTTGCAGCTTGTGCTTTGGTTATATTATCACCATCTGCTTTATTGATTGCAATAGCATCTGCCATTTCCATAATGCCACGTTTTATTCCCTGGAGTTCATCCCCTGCCCCTGCAATCATTATAAGCAAAAAGAAATCCACTATAGAATGAACGGCTATTTCTGACTGTCCTACCCCGACAGTTTCTACAATTATAACATCAAACCCTGCTGCCTCACAAAGGATAATAGATTCTCTTGTGGTTTTAGCCACTCCGCCTAATGAACCTAATGAAGGAGAAGGACGGATGAATGCGTTAGAATCAATTGAGAGCCTATCCATTCTGGTTTTATCTCCAAGTATGCTTCCCTTGCCTTTTTTGCTGCTTGGGTCTATAGCCAAAACAGCAACTCTTTTATCTATTTTAGTGAGGTAAGAACCAAAGGAATCAATTAAAG